>JAQVEY010000239.1 GCA_028697515.1 Bacteroidales bacterium
ATACAGCCTTTAAATATATTCTATACTTAAAACAGTTTAAAAATCCAAAACAGTAACCCATCCAAATGGATCTTCGACATCGCCGAATTGTATTCCCACAAGAGTATCGTACAACTTTGTAGATACCTGCCCGGGTTTACCATCATTGCAATATTTATATATTTTACCAGTATCCAAATCATTTATTTCGCCAATAGGTGAAATAATTGCAGCAGTCCCACAGGCTCCTACTTCTTCAAAACTAGGCAGTTCAGCAAACTCTACAGGTCTTCTTTCTACTTTGTAACCAAGAAATTCTGCAAGTTCTTCGAGACTTTTATTAGTTATAGAAGGTAAAATTGATGAAGATTTTGGTGTAATGTAGGTATTATTCTTTATGGCAAAAAAGTTAGCTGCACCGATTTCGTCAATATATTTCTTCTCATTACAATCCAAATACATTGGTGCACCATATCCTGCTTTATGAGCTTTTATTACACCCCTTAAACTTGCAGCATAATTACCGCCCACTTTAAATGTCCCAGTACCTAGAGGAGCTGCTCTGTCAGAATCTCTGACAACTGCAATTTTTATTGGTTTAAAACCTTCTTTAAAATATGGTCCAACCGGAGTAACAAAAATAACAAATGTGTACTCATCAGCAGGTTGAACGCCAACTTTTGGCCCTGACCCAAATAAGAAAGGTCTTAAATATAGAGTTGCGCCCGAACCATAAGGTGGTACAAAATCTTGATTTAATTCGATAACTTTGCTAACCATCTTAAAAAACATATCCTCATCCACAGGAGCCATAAAGATACCCTCACAAGAATGTTTCATTCGTTTTGCATTTTCGTCCCATCTAAATAGACGTATTTTTCCGTCTTTTCCACGATAGGCTTTCATTCCTTCAAAACAAGCCTGTCCATAATGTAACACTGTTGCAGCCATGTGAATATTAACATATTCATTATCTGTAACTTCTATTTCTCCCCACTTACCATCTTTAAACACACTACGTACATTATAATGGGTTTTTACATAAGCAAAAGGGAGCTCCGACCAATTTAAATCTTGCATAGTAATAAAATTTTGTTCGTTCAAAAGTAAGATTTTGAAAATTAATATCCTAAAAAAAAAACTATGTTGTTAAACAAAAATTTTAAACAAATTAAAAATTAAAAGTCATCTCAATAATTAAAACATGGTTCTGTATTTGGGAAATTGTGATTTAAGGCGAAGGCTGAGGCGAAAGGCTAAGGCTGAGGCTGAGGCGAAGGCGAAGGCGAAGGAAATAGCAGTAGCCCTAACTTATAACTTTGAACTCTTAAGGCTAAGGCTAAGGCTGAGGCGAAGGCTGAGGCGAAGGCTGAGGCGAAGGCTGAGGAAATAGCATTAGTCCTAACTTTTAACTCCGAACTTATAACTCCGAACTTGTTATTTCCCCATTACCACTTCATAATTTCATTCAGTTTAGTCATGAAATTGGTATTATCCATATCTTCATTAAAATAAACCGAATGAATGCCTGAAGTGTAAACAGGAACTCTTGCATCCGTATGATCCCAGGTCGTAAAACTTACACCTGCTCTATCGGAAAGAATCTTTGAGAAAACAACAGCTAATGGATTTAATCCACCATATTTAATTTCAATTTCATCATTGGAGAGTGTTGTTTTATTATAAAAATACAAATCATAAGCTTCAACAATTGCTTGATTTTCTTTTTCTGTAAAAACCAGAGGCTGACTGTAAAAATGCAAATTTGCCAAATAGATCACATCAGGTAATGAATAAATTTTATTCGAATTTTTGTATTCCGACAAAACATCAGAAAAATATTCGATTGAGGAAATCTGTAAATTCAAATATCCTTTAATATTTAGACTGTCAATGTTTGATTCTGTAAAATAAACCCCACCAGTTTCGTGGTCTGCAGTCACAATTATTAAAGTTTCGTTTGGGTGATACGAGAAGAAAGAAAATGCTTCTAAAATGGCATTATTAAAATCAATAACTTCTTGTGCAATTGTTGCTGCATCATTATTATGTGAAGCCCAATCAATTTTACCGCCTTCTACCATAATAAAAAAGCCTTTGCTATTATAAAGATAACTAATAGCCTCCCTCACAATATCCTTAAGCTCATATCCGCCATGTTCTTCTCTGTCAATACCATAAGGCATCTCCCCCTTTTCAAGCAATACAGGATTCACGAACATGACACCCTTAACAGAAGTGTCAACCTGACTTATTTCAAAGACATCGTTAGTTATAACATAGCCATAATCTTTAACCCTTGCATATAAATCCTCTTTATCATTGTTCTCGCCTTTAGGATATCTGAACCCTCCTCCTCCAAAGAAATCAAAACCTGAAACAGGAAGTTGATATCCTATGTCATAGTAATTATCCCTACTCTCATTTACTGCATAAAAAACAGCCGGTGTAGCATGATCTATACTCACATTGGATATTATTCCAACTTTATATCCAATCTCTTTAGCTTTCTTAGCTAATGAAATTGGCATTGCAGAATTTGGGTATTCAGGATAATAAGAAATCGCTCCATTGTTAGCTTTCACACCACAGGCAATTGCCGAACCTGCAGCACCAGAATCTGTAATAATATTATCTTTACTTTCTGTTGTACATTCTGCATATGCATGAAAT
This sequence comes from Bacteroidales bacterium, assembly GCA_028697515.1. Lineage (GTDB taxonomy): Bacteria > Bacteroidota > Bacteroidia > Bacteroidales > ML635J-15 > Bact-19. The sequence continues at coordinate 2,653 of JAQVEY010000239.1, forward strand.
CCGGTAAAAGTCAGTTTACCCTTTCTAATCTTTCCCTTTGCCGAAGAAATGTATGCATGAGTTAAATCAACGTGGTTCTTACCCATTCCATCACCAATAAATAGAAATACATATTTTGGTTTTAATGCATCTCTTAACTGAGTTCCTTGAGCTACACAGGTATATGAAAAAATAAGAATACCTAAAAAGAGCAATAATATATATTTAATTTTCTGCATCATAATTTCAGTTTAGATTTCAAACTACAATTTTATTAAATTATTTCGTATTTCTGATTAAGAGTAGTATTTTTGATGCATATTTTAATAAAATTTTAATTTATATGCAAAATAAATTGTTTTTGTACAACTCATTAAGCAGAAAAAAAGAAGAATTTGTTCCACTAAATTTTCCTTTTGTAGGAATGTATGTTTGTGGTCCAACAGTTTATGGAGATGCTCATTTGGGACATGCAAGACCTGCAATAACTTTTGATTTACTTTTTAGATATTTCAAACATCTTAATTATAAAGTCAGATATGTGCGTAACATAACTGATGTAGGGCATTTGGAAAACGACGCAGATCAAGGCGAAGATAAGATTGGCAAAAAAGCCCGTATCGAAAAACTCGAACCAATGGAAGTTGTTCAGTATTTTTCTGATCGCTATCATGTTGAGATGAACAAATTAAATACTCTCACTCCGAGTATTGAGCCTCGTGCATCTGGTCATATTATCGAGCAAATTGAAATGACAAAAAAAATACTTGAGGCCGGATATGCTTATGAAATAAATGGTTCTGTATATTTTGACGTTGAAAAATATAATAAAAAATATAATTACGGCAAATTATCAGGGCGTGTTTTGGAAGATTTAATTGCAAATACCCGAGAACTCGACGGACAATCGGAAAAGAGGAACAATTTTGATTTTGCATTATGGAAAAAAGCAAGTCCTGAACATATTATGAAATGGCCGTCTCCATGGAGTTTGGGTTTCCCGGGTTGGCATCTCGAATGTTCTGCAATGGGACATAAATATCTAGGCGAAAAATTTGATATTCATGGAGGAGGAATGGATCTTTTATTTCCTCATCACGAATGTGAAATTGCACAAAACACAATTGCTGTAGGTGAGAATTCTGTTAAATACTGGATTCACAACAATATGATTACTATTAATGGTCAAAAAATGGGTAAATCACTTGGTAACTTTATTACACTTGATGATTTATTTAACGGAACGAACAAAGTTCTTAAAAAAGCCTACTCACCAATGACGATAAGATTTTTCATCCTTCAGGCTCATTATCGCAGTACTCTTGATTTCTCTAACGAAGCCTTACAGGCTGCCGAAAAAGGACTTGCAAGACTAATGAAAGGTGTTGAAACATTAAATAAGATTAAAGCTTCAACTGAAGGAAAATTCAATGCTTCGGAACTGAAAACAAAATGCTATGATGCGATGAATGATGATTTGAATTCACCTATTGTTATTGCTCATTTGTTCGATGCCCTGAAAACTATTAATGCTATTGATGCTGGCACAGAAAACATTGACGATACGAATCTGAATATTCTTAAGGAAGTTTACAATATTTTCCTGTTCGATATTTTGGGATTAAAAAATGATAATCAACAAGCAGGCAACAACGAAATGCTTAAAGAAGTTGTTGATATGGTTCTATATCTCAGAATGCAGGCAAAAGCAAACAAGGATTATGCTACATCGGATTTTATCCGCAATGAACTAACAAAAATCGGTATAACTGTCAAAGATAAGAAAGACGGTTTTGAGTGGGAAGTGTAGAAAGTTCGGCACTTCGACTCGCATAAGGCCAAAACCTATGGCCGCTCAGTGACCTCATATAGTGCGGAGTATTCAAATGCAATACCATTTGAAGATTATTTTTGCGAATTTTAGATTTTTGTAATTCCATTGTTCGTCTGTTCCTTTGTTCCCCTGTTCGTTTGTTCGTTTGTTCGTTTGTTCCTCCGTTCTTCTGTTCGTAATTCGTCTGTTCTTCTGTTCGTCTGTTCCTCTGTTCGTTTGTTCTTCTGTTCGTTTGTTCGGTTGTTCTTCTGTTCGTCTGTTCGTTTGTTCGTCTGTTCTTCTGTTCGTTTTTTT
>JAQVEY010000240.1 GCA_028697515.1 Bacteroidales bacterium
GGCTTACCAAAAATTATTGATGATGCTCTTGTGCTGCTTTACGAAGATGATAACCTTGCCGATACTTTGGTCTATACAGAGAATGGGTTGTATGTTTCTGAAATTATAGCCAAAATTGGTTCGGCGTATAGAGTTGAGGTATTCTGCAAAGGTCACAAAACTTGCTGTGCCTACGATACGGTACCTGACTTTCCTGTACTTTCAGGTTGTATTTTCAGTGATTCTGCATTGATAGACAAAGACGGTTATTATATTTCGAAAGCTGAATTATCAATAAATAATATCGGAACTAAAACAGGATATTATGAAATAAAAATGTATGCAAGATATTTTGATGGACTGGGCATCGAAAATTTAAGCACTTTATATTTTAGCCAGTTAAACAATTCCGACCCTGTTATCTTGGAATCAGGAGTGTCGTATCTTGATAATACCGTCTTAATTTTTTCTAATAATCTATTCTTAAACGAATCATATATTTTACCAATTTATTATCAAGATTATAACAATCAGGCAGGTAAATATTATTCTAATTACGACCTTATAGTTTCTATGTGGGCGATATCTCCAAATTATTATAAATACAAGTGTAGCGAAATAATTCAAAATTATAATGGTAGCGGGTTGTTTACTCCTGGAAATAATCTGTCAGCAATGCCTGTTAGTAATTACTCTAATGTAGAAAATGGTTTCGGAATTTTTGCTGCATATTCTACCACAACTGACACATTCCCAAAACAATGATTATGAAAAGATTATCATTATTCATATCAGTTTTGGTTTTGTTTTCGGGTTTATCCGCACAAAATATTACGATAAGTGGATACATTGTTTGTGATGGGACTCGCGATAGAATTCCGGATACAGAAGTTATAGAAACGAATTCGGGAATAGGCACAACTTCAAACGAGTATGGATTTTATAAACTTAAAATACCAAGTGGAGATTCTGCAATAATATCAGTTTCGCATGTTGCATATAAAGCTGTGAAGTACGTTATTTCTGCACACAAGAATTTACATCTTGATATTGTTCTTACTCCTGGTTATATTTTGAAGGAAGTAACCATTAGAGATACAAGCAGAACTATTATTGAAAGAAGACTTGAGGCCGGAACGATTTATTTACCTATATCTCAAATAAATAAAATCAATTCAGTTTCTGGAGAGCCCGATATTTTACGAGTACTACAACTAACTCCTGGTGTAGGAAGCGGAAACGAAGGCTCTGCCGGAATATATGTGCGTGGCGGTGGTTCTGAGCAAAATCTTTATTTAATTGATGGTGTGGCATTATACGGAGTTAATCACCTTGGTCGATTTATGTCGGTATTTGATGCCGAGTCGGTCGAAAGTGTTGAACTAATAAAAGGAGGTTTCCCTGCAAATTATGGAAACAGGCTGTCCTCTGTTTTGGATGTAAAGCTTAAAGAAGGAAACAAAGAAATGCTGCGTGGTAATTTTACCCTAGGATTGATAAATACAAAAATTAGCCTGCAAGGCCCGATTAGTTCAGGCAAAACAGCATACATGTTTTCGGCAAGACGATTTATGTATGATTTGATTTTATATCCAGCATCAACAGCTTTTCTTGATGATCAGATTGCTGGCTACACCTTTTATGACTTAAACATGAAACTTAATCATTACATGAATGATAAAAACAGCTTATCATTTGTTTCTTATCATGGAAATGACAAGTTAAATATCCTCACTTACAACACAAATTCATCAGGAGGTACAAATAGAATTGGTCTTGGCTGGGGAAACAAAATGCTTTCGCTTGGCTGGAATCATTTATATGGAGACAGAATAAAGAGTCAAGTCAATTTGAGTTTTGTTAACTACTCCAGTTCAAACATGTCGGCAAGCTTGTCTAATATTGAAGATGTTTATTCTAAAGGTAAATATAAAAGCAAATCAGGGATTTCGGATCTTATGTTAAAGGCAGATTTTGATTATAGAATATGGAAAAAATCTTTTATAAAAGCTGGTATTTCATCAACTTTATACACTTGTAAACCTTTTAGTTACAGTTATTTTTCAAGCATAAATGATAGTATTATAGCCGATAGTTATCTCAATGCCGAAACCATAAATACAGTTGGAAATTCAATATATTTGCTTGGAGAACTGTATGCAGGCAAATATTTGTCTGCAAATACAGGATTCAGAATGACAGGATATTTTACTGGCAAAAAAGTATATTGGGAACCGGAACCGAGAGTTTTGCTTATGTTGCGGATTCCTAAAGTATTTACTGTTAAAGCCGGCTATTCGGTAATGTACCAGAATATTATTGGCATTACAGGCTCTGATACTGATATTTCTATTGAGACTTGGCTTAATTCAACAGAACTTGTTCCACCTTCGCGATCTGTTCAGTATGATGTCGGACTTGCACGCTCATTTAATGAAGGAATGTGTGAGCTTTCTGTTGAGGCATATTACAAAGAAATGAGCAATTTGACGATGTTAAAACCGGGTGTTGATTTTGGCGCAATTTATTCAAACTGGGAGTATCTAGTCGAGAAGAATGGTTTAGGAAAATCGAAAGGAGTTGAACTTTTTCTTAACAAAACAAGAGGCAGGTCAACTGGATTTATAAGTTATACTCTATCACGCACTACACGACAATTCGAAAACATAAATAATGGCGAAGAGTTTCTATATCGTTTTGATAAAACTCATAGTTTCAACATTGTTTTTACTTATAACCTAAAGGATAATGTTAATCTTTCTGCCAATTGGGTATTTGCAAGTGGAAGTCCAATTTCCATTCCAACAGATGTAATTTACACTCCAGAAAACGAGCCTGCATTTATTTACGATGGGATAAATAATTACAGAATGAAGGATTATCATAGACTAGATTTGGGAATAAACTTTATTAAATCAACAAAATGGGGCGAAAAAACTCTAAGTTTTAGTATTTACAATGTTTATAATCGCCAAAATCCATATTTTTATTTCATGGATTTCAATTATGAACAGTCAAGATATTTATTAAAGCAACAAAGCCTTTTTCCTTTTATGCCAGCGGTAAGTTACAGCATAAACTTTAATAAGGTCAGTATTGCAGAGGGTATAGAACAATACAAAACAACTAAAGCAGAGTGGCTTTCAAATTCTTCACGAAATAACATTGGATTGCAATTCAATAAATGGATGGGATATGGAGATGGCTGGAATATTTATGTTTTTGCAGCAAGATACGGCTATGGCATAAAAAAATATTTACGTGTAGGAGCAGAGTTTTCTGGATTTGTAAGAGAGAGAATGCGCAATGAGATCCAAATTAATCCAAATCTTAATTTTGGTGTATTTGCTCGTGGTAAAATATGTAAGTTGAAGTATTTGCATCCATTTGTTGAAACAAGTTTTTATTACTCTTATAATTATTTCGTTAGAGAAGATGAACCAGATTATATTGAACATAAATACATTTCGGGCTATATTGCTCCAGGAGTAACTTTAAATCTTGCAAAAGGCGGTCTTAATTTCGACATTTTTTACAAATTTTCGCCACATGAAATGATTGATGGAAGGAAATCTGTAATAACTTGGAGAATATGTTTAAATTTTTAGAATGACAATAAATTAGGTTTGGGGAATTTCACATCAACTACAATGGAAACCAACCCATTCCCTGCAAGCTAATCACACATATCTTCTATTATCAAACTTACACAATATTAAAGTTTTGTTAAAGTTATAATCTGTGAAAACAAACTATTTATATTAATATACTTTTGCTACAAAATACCACAGGTATGCTGATAATTAGACAGAATAAAAAAAATATTACATAACATTTTATAAAAATATGAATTTCACTAATTCGATTAAAATAATTTTGTTCCTTTTATGTTTTTCAGTTATAGTTCAAGCCCAACAAGTTTCACACATCAACATATCGGCGGTTGTTAAGGATACTCTTGGAGAGACAATTCCTGCTGCTACAGTGATGCTTTTGACTGAGAAAGACTCAACCCTTATAAATTATACGACAACAGATAGCGAAGGTCGTTTTAATTTCAGAAATATTAAAAATTCAGGATATCTTTTGAAGATTTCGCATATAAGCTATATGCCCTTACAAAAGAAAATTCCTATTTCAACGACTGCTGAAGTCAATCTGGGTTTAATAACAATGGAACCCATTGCAGAAGTCTTAATGGAAGTCGTAATTAAATCGGCAAAAGCACCCTTATTTATTCATGGTGATACTGTTGAATATGATGCAAGATTGTTTAAAGTCCCACCAGGATCTACTGTTGAGGATTTGTTAAGGCGATTGCCCGGAATAGATGTTGATGCAAACGGAAATATTTCGACAATGGGTAAAGATGTTCGAAGAATTTATGTGGATGGAAAGACTTTTTTCAGCGATGACCCAAAAACAGTAACAAAAAATCTTGATGCCGAAGCAATTGCAAAAGTTCAGGTATATGATGACAAATCGGAACAAGAAAGGCTAACGGGAATTAAAGATAACAATGATGACAAAGTCATGAATCTGGAGCTGAAAGATGAATACAAAAAAGGACAGTTTGGAAAAATCACAGTTGCAGGTGGTACAGAAAACAGATGGGCATCAAGAGGTAATTTTAATAGGTTTAATGAGAAATCACAGTTATCGTTTATTGGTTATGGAAATAATATAAACGAAACGAATGTTAATTGGGATGATTATGCAGAATTTAAAGGTAATTCAATGAATTCAGATTATGATGACGGT
>JAQVEY010000241.1 GCA_028697515.1 Bacteroidales bacterium
AACAAAAAATCAAATTTCACATCTTCTGGCAGATTGTTTTCATATATTGCAACAACTTTTGGAGTATAAAATACTTTTGTGATTAACAAATCGTAGAATTTTTGATTAATGTAAATTGAGTCATTATTATTTTTCAATTCTTCTAACAGCTGAATTGCCATGCCATTAAAGCTGTTTCCGAAATTTCTACCATAAATTGCAATATTCATATTCAAAACAATTTATCTAAAGGTGTTTTATAATTTACAAATATACCGGTTTTCCCCGAATATCCGATATATGCGACATAAATACTTAATAATCTATCATAATAAGTCTCTAAATTGACTGCTAATCCACCACTGTACAACAATTTATCATTCATAGGATTTAAGGCTAAGTCTTCATTATTCCAACTTTGAACTCTACAAATATCAAAGAAAATGTCTAAATAAATGCGTGAATAAGTTTTTGAAAATTCACCAGGTAAAAATGAAGCTATTCTATGTATTTTAAAATCACTTATTTTAATTCCAATAGTATTTTGAAATCCAATCATTTCGTTACCAATAAAATAAAACAACTCGTAACCACGAATCCAAAAGTTTCTACAAAATTCAAGTTTATTGCTAAAAACAATTGGTTTATGCTCGTAATCTTTCATAAAGAGATATGTAAACTCGGATCTAAATGATACCCTAGTTTTAGCAATTTGCTTATTATACTGAGAGTACAAACCAAAAGTCGAATATGCTCCTGTTATATCGCTAAGACTTCTATTTTCACCATAATACAGATTTATCTGAACACCTTTAACCGGATAAATTTTGTTATTCCTCGAATCATAATTAAAGACAAAATAAGGATTTAGAAAAGATGATTTGAATTCATCCCCAGATGTTGTATGGTTCGAAAAAAGAATAGAATCTTTAAAAACTGAATTTTTATAATTAATTCCAAAATTAAAAACATAATTCAATTCGGGTCTGTAGCCATAATTGATTCCTATGTTAAAATCTTTCTTGATGTAATTTGCATCGTCAGATATGTACAAAGGTTTATTATTTACAATAGAATATTCCGTTGATTTTTGTCTAAACATTTCAATCTTAAATCTCACTGAGGAGTTTTTTAGCATACCAAAACCATTTTTTTGAAAAGCCAAGGAATAATGTTCTTTGTAACCCAATCGAAACTTTAATTTCAAAGTTTCATTCTTTCCTCTTAAATTATAAATATCAGCAGCTAAACCATAATTTATTTTGTTCATATCCATATTATTGAGGAAAGTAGTTAAATTTCTCTCCGCATGCTCTAAAATCGGATATGGCCAAAAATACCACCTCTCTTCAACATTGACAATAATATCAGCATAAACAGAATCTGGTTGGTAAGTAATAGTTACAAAATTGAACAAAGAAGTTTTAGACAAATTACTCTCATACTTTTCGATATAATTTTTTAATTGAATCGCCGTAATAGTATCGTTTATGCTAAACGGACATTCCCTTAATATTACATCTAAATTTGTTTTTGTATTCCCTGCAACAATTATCTCACGGATGACATAAGGAGTTTCCTGAGCCTTAGTATTCGGCAAATAAAAAATGAAGAGGCCCAGTATAATTATGAGGAATTTTCTCAAATATTAAGATAATTTAAGAATGAATCGTATCTGTCCTGATAGAAAACTTTCAACATGTCTTCACTTAAAAATGAAGCTTTAATTTTATAATTATATCTTTCAAATGTCTGAACGATTGAAGCCAAATCTGTAATATCAACTTTTAAAGTAATCGAAATAGCCGTTGAGTCGTCAGTTGATGAGACGTATAAAATAAGTACTTTAGCATTATTTGATTCTACAATCTGAGCAATTTCGGACAATGAATAATCATGAATCGTTGATTCTAGAATAATAATACCTCCTGCCTTTTCGACACTTATCATTTTTGAAAATTCGGTAACAAGTTTAAAAAGACTTATGGCACCGAAGTAATGTTTATTCTGATCAAGAACCGGAATCACACTCAGGTTTAATTTAGCTACGAGATCCACCACTTCAAAAATATGCTGATTCTGGAAAACATAAGGTCTGACCAAAGAAAGATTATGATTACCTAATGGTTCATTAAGACAATTGTTATCATAAATATCTGAATCAGAGACAAGTCCGAGAAACTCCTCATTGTTAACTATCGGCAAGTGAGATAATCTATGCATTTCCATCCACGACAATGCATTATTTCCTGTATCCGAAGTTTTAACGACCGGAATTGAATCAACAATTAAATCTCTGGCTATCATAAATATTACATTTCACATATTTTAATATGCAAACTTAATCAATATATTTGTACTGAAAAATATATTAAAAAAAATGACAAAATTAAGTGTAAACATTAATAAAATTGCAACTATAAGAAATGCAAGAGGTGGCAATATACCTGATGTAAAACTGGCAGCCATAAAATGTGAGATGTTTGGAGCTCAAGGAATAACAGTACATCCCCGTCCTGACGAAAGACATATAAAATATAAAGATGTTTTTGAAATCAGTCCAATAATTAAAACCGAATTTAATATTGAAGGTTATCCTTCAGAGAGTTTTATTAATTTAGTATTAAAAGCAAAACCAGATCAGGTTACTTTAGTTCCCGATCCTCCTGATGCCATAACTTCAAATTCGGGTTGGGATACGATTAAAAACCTCACATTTCTTAAAGAAATTATAAGTAAATTTAAAAATGCAGGTATAAGGACATCTATTTTCGTAGATACAGATATAAATAATATTATTGGAGCTGCAGAAACTGGAACAGATAGGATAGAATTATACACAGAGCCTTACGCTGCAAATTTTGAAAAAAATAAAGATTTGGCTGTTAAGCCATTTGTCGTTGCTGCAAAAAAAGCTATAGAACTAGGACTGGGAATAAATGCAGGACATGATCTTAATCTGGATAATTTAAATTATTTTGTAAAAAATGTCCCGGGAATTCTTGAAGTTTCGATTGGTCATGCATTAATTTCAGATGCTTTGTATTTAGGACTCGATAATACCATTAAATTATATTTAAGAGAGTTGAAGTAAAGAAAAATCAAATAATTGCGAGCTAGAAATACGACTCCAAAAGAGAGAATCTGTATAAAAATGTGAAGTTAATGAGGGCATCAATATCAGTTGAATATTAAGATTATTTCAGAGTTAATAACAAAATGAATTTACATGAGGAAAATCTACAAAAATTTTGTAGGTTTGTTCACTGAAAAAAATAATAATTATGTCAGAAAAAGCTGTTAATCCTGAAGTTGTTAAAAGTCTTGGGCTTAGTCCAGATGAATTTGAAATGATAAAAAAGTTACTTGGCAGAGAACCAAACTTTACCGAATTAAGCATTTATTCTGTGATGTGGAGTGAACATGCCTCATATAAAAATTCTATAAAATGGCTAAAGACATTACCACGTGAAGGAGGCTGTCTATTAACAGGTGCAGGAGAAGAAAATGCCGGTCTAGTAGATATTGGCAACGGATACGCATGTGCATTTAAAATAGAATCGCACAATCATCCATCAGCAGTCGAGCCATATCAAGGAGCTGCAACCGGTGTTGGTGGTATAAACCGCGACATTTTTACAATGGGGGCAAGACCAATAGCACAGTTAAATTCATTAAGATTTGGTAATATCAATAGTGAACATACAAAATGGTTACTTAAGGGAGTTGTAAAAGGAATTGGAGATTATGGAAATGCATTCGGAGTTCCAGTTCTAGGTGGCGAAGTGTTTTTTGACGAGTCCTATAACACAAATCCATTAGTTAATGCCATGTCGGTTGGAATTATGGAAAAAGGTAAAATGATTTCTGCCACAGCTTACGGAAAAGGCAATCCAGTGTATATAGTAGGTTCATCCACAGGTAAAGACGGGATTCACGGAGCGACATTTGCATCTGCTGATTTGACAGAAGATTCTGCTGATGATATTCCTTCAATTCAGGTTGGAGACCCATTTCAAGAGAAATTATTATTGGAGGCAACTTTAGAATTGTCAAATACTGACGCAATCATAGGTATGCAGGATATGGGTGCTGCAGGTATTATTTGTTCGACATCTGAGATGTCTGCAAAGGGGAAAAGCGGAATGAAAATAGATTTGTCCTTAGTACCTTTACGTCAGACAAATATCGATGCCTGGGAAATACTTCTATCAGAGTCTCAAGAAAGAATGTTAGTTGTTATTAAAAAGGGGAAAGAAAAGATTGTTGAAGATATTTTTAATAAATGGGATTTAAATTGTGCAAAAATTGGGGAAGTAATAGATGAAGATAAATTGTATTTTTATTATAAAGGAAAGCTTGTTGCAGAAGTACCTGCCGACAGTCTAGTGTTAGGAGGTGGAGCTCCTGTATATGAACGCGAATATAAAGAACCACTATACCTAGCTGAAACTAAAAAATTCGACATAAATGATATTCCTGAAAATGTAAATCTTCGTGAAGTTGCTGATTTCTTAACTCGTCATCCTAATATTGCCTCTAAAAAATGGATTTATGAGCAGTATGATACCATGGTAAGAACTGTAAATCTTACAACCAATAGATTTGCAGATGCAGGAATCATAAATATTAAAGGCACAAATACCGCTTTAGCAGTAACTACTGACTGTAATAGCAGATATGTAAAAGCAGACCCGGAGAAAGGGACAATGATAGCCGTTGCTGAGGCTGCCCGTAATGTTGCATG
>JAQVEY010000242.1 GCA_028697515.1 Bacteroidales bacterium
CAAATTTTAAGGAACTGCTTGACGACTTTATGGTTGAAATTACAGATTCATTAAATAACAATAAAGCTTGTGAATTTATTGCTACTCAATATATTGCTGACCAAATCTCAGAATTGCAGGGGATTTTAAATCTGCGAAAAATTATCTGTGAAGCAAACAAAGGAGATGTAAGCATTTTTCCAGAACAAGGTTATGTATGGAACAGAGATAATTTTGGTCCCGTAATTATCCCACAGAAAGGGGTAACAGTTATTCTTGATAGAAAAAACATACAATTGTATAAGAAGATTATTGATGTTTACGAAGAAAATGATTTGTATATTTTTGGTAATAATATTCATATTAATAATCAACCGGTAACACAATATACATTTAAAAACGACTATTATTTTGTACTGAATGATAACAGATTCAATAGACCTGACTCTAGAATGATAGGTTTTATTCCTGAAAATTATATTATTGGAAAGGTACTTAACTAATGAATTGCGTTATTTTTTCATCTTACTTCCCAAGCATTAGTTATATAAGTAAGTTTATTATTTGTGATAGTGTTACAATTGACATCTACGAAAAATACATCAAACAAACTTATAGAAATCGTTGTAATATTATGGCAGCTAATGGGATTAATTCATTGATTGTTCCAGTAAAAAAGAGCCATAACGGTATTACTAAAGACACTGTAATTGATTATTCCGAAAATTGGCAAAAAAGTCATTACAGAACATTATTGTCAGCTTACAAGAATTCTGCATTCTATGATTATTACATACCTGAATTAATGCCTTTATTCAACGAAAAAGAAAAATTTCTTATTAATCTTAATTCAAAGATTCTTGAAATTATTTTTAAAATATTGAATATCTCACCCATTTATTGTTACAGTAATAAATATATAGAAAATGAAGATATTAAAGATTATAGAAATTTAATACATCCAAAATCACACAAAAACATAGAGGACAAAGAATTCTCACAAGCTGAATATGTTCAGGTTTTTTCGGACAGACATGGATTTGTAAAGGATTTAAGCATATTAGATCTTATTTTTAATATGGGTCCTTTAAGTCTTGGTATATTACAAAAATCAATTTCTAGAACGAATACTAATTTGCACTAGATTTGTTTTCTTTGTATACTTCTGTTAGTATTCTTTTAAGTTGATTCAATATTAACAGCCAATTTCCCGACTCTGCATCAATTCCCCAACTACCTGGGCATGCTTTTTCAAGTCTAATTAATGAAAATATTGCCTTTTTAAGAAAACTAAGATTAGTCTTAATTATAAACTCCTCGTTTTCTAAAATCATATTCATGTCTTTAATCCATTTATTATAAGCGCATTGCGAATTATAAGATTTTAAAAACAAAGCCATATTTTCTTCATCTTCAACCAATTTAGCATCATATAATGCTTTAATAAAAGCATATAATTGAGGAGTATATTCAAAACTATTATCATTATGATACTTAATATAGTCGCTCTCTTTAATATCATTAAAAAAAGGAATATAAGACAGTACCGCACAATATAGATTTATATCACAATTATACTCATTTGATTCTGACAAAATGCTTTCTATGTGTTTTCCTAGTAATATCATTTATATGTTTTATGGAATAAAACCGAAAAAAACAAAATATGTTCAATTAAATATTAATAACTATCACAAACATATTTTTTAAAACCCGAAGTCATACGAGATTGTGTTTTTCCATTTTTATCTTCATATATAAAATAGGCTTCAATATCCGAATCGTTTTCAGCAATTTCTAGAGATTTATCCAAACCACAAACCATAAATGCTGTTGCCCAAGCATCACAATACATACATGATTCGGAAATGACAGTAACACTTAACAAAGAGTTTTCTGCTGGGTAACCAGTTCTGGGATCAATTGAGTGACCAAATTTTTGATTATTATTCTCTATATACTTTCTATAATTACCAGATGTAGCAATTGCTTTTCCTGAGACATTTATAATAATCTGATTTTCTCTACTATTATAATTACTATTTTCAATTGGTTTATCTATTCCAATTCTCCATTCATTAGCTTTACTATTAACACCAAAACAGTATAATTCCCCTCCTATTTCAACCAAAAAATTCTTCAGCCCTAAATCGAATAAATAATCAGAAACATAGTCAACTGATAATCCCTGAGCAATAGCATTTGATACCATCATAGATTCAGGGAATAGCTTAGTTATTTTACCTTTCTCAAGCTTAAATTTATCCATTCCAACATATTTAAGACTTTCCTTTATTTCCATAGAATCAGGAATATAATGTTCAGGATTTTTTGTCCAACCGAATCCCCATAAATTTACAATTGGTGCAACAGTAATATCAAAAGCCCCCTCACTTTTTTGATAAACTTCCAATGAAGTTTGAAACATTTTTATAAATAACTCATCTGTACTATTTGACTTATTATAGTTTATTTTTGATATAACTGATGTTGTATCATAATTTGAAAGTGATTTATTGAAATTTTGCAACAAACTATCAATTTCCTCAGATAAATCCTCATGCCATTCATAAGTTATATGAAAATAAGTTCCCTGGATAGGCCCTTCATAATAACGATATACCTTCTTGCGGTTATTACCACAAGAAAATAAAACTAATAATGTAAGTAAAAATATTGCAACTCTCATATTGCTAATTTTTCGCAAGATACGAAAATACTTAATATAAGATACAAATAAGTCGATAAATTTCTGAGACTTTAGAGATAAGAACAGACTTAACTCTCTCTTCGAAAGGGCTATTAAATCTGGCTAAGAAATGGGTTTTAATATTTATTTTTTACAACCAATTTATTACGAAGAAGCAGTATGAATTATAACAACAGCGTTTTTCTAAAGAGAAATTATCCTCCAAAGTCATCGAAAGCAATCATTTCTTCAGGAACGCCAAGGTTATCAAGCATTTTAAGTACAGCATCATTCATCATAGGTGGACCACACAAATAATATTCAATATCTTCCGGTTCATCAATTTTTGATAAATAGTTATCAAAAATGACCTTATGAATAAAACCTATATAACCTGTCCATTCATCTTCTTCTTTTGGTTCCGACAGTGCAATATTAAATTCAAAATTTGAGAATTCTTTTTCAATTGTTCTAAATTCGTCCTCATAAAATATCTCTCTTTTCGACCTAGCTCCGTACCAGAAAGTTGCTTTACGTTTTGTTTTTTTTGTAATGAACAAGTCAAATATATGTGAACGCATTGGAGCCATACCGGCACCTCCTCCAATGTACATCATTTCCCGTTCTGTATCTTTGATATGAAATTCTCCATAAGGTCCCGAAATCATTACTTTATCACCTGGTTTACGTGAAAAAATAAAAGATGAGCATATACCTGGATTTAATTTAGCAAAGGAATTTGTTTTTCTGTCCCATGGTGGTGTTGCAATACGCACGTTCAACATTATAACATTTCCTTCTGCTGGATGATTTGCCATAGAATAAGCTCTGAATGAGGCTTCCTCGTTAAGCATTTTTAAATCCCAAAGTTTTAGAGCATCCCAATCCTGTCGGTATTCTTCCTCAACCTCTATGTCTTTAGAATAATCAACAGAAATTACTGGAACATCAATTTGAATATATCCTCCGGATAAAAACTCGAGATTTTCGCCGTCTGGCAATTTTACTACAAACTCTTTTATAAAAGTCGCAACATTTCTGTTGGATACTACTTCGCACTCCCATTTTTTCACCCCCATAACTTCTTTAGGGAGTTCTATTTTTAAATCGTTTCTAACTTTAACCTGACATGCCAAACGCCAATAGTTTTGTTGCTCTTTTCTTTTAAAGAATCCTGTTTCCGTTGGTAAAATTGTGCCACCACCATCTAAAATTCTGCATTTGCACATACCACATGTACCTCCACCTCCACAAGCAGATGGTACAAATATTTTATTCTCACTTAAAGTCTGCAAAAGTGATGAACCTGGCTGCACCTCTATTACTTTATCATCATTAATAGTAATTGCCACCTCTCCTTGAGGAGTAAGTTTTTTCTTGGCATATAACAACATAATTACCAACAAAATGATTACTACCAGAAAAACTGTTATTGCACTTAATACTATTATTGTCTGTCCTGACAAAACTATCATATCATATATTTTAAAGATCTATACCCATAAAACCCATAAAAGCTAATCCCATCAAACCGGTAATTATAAATGTTATTCCCAATCCTTTTAGTGGCTTTGGAACATTTGAGTATTTGATTTTTTCGCGTATTGCTGCAATGCCAACAATAGCGAGTAACCAGCCTATTCCTGAACCAAACCCAAAAACTGTAGCTTCGCCAATATTTGCATATTCACGCTCTGACATAAACAATGAGCCTCCAAGTATAGCACAATTTACAGCAATCAACGGTAAAAATATACCTAAAGAAGAATAAAGTGCTGGTGTAAATTTCTCAATAATCATTTCTACAAGTTGAACCATTGATGCAATAACAGCGATAAACAGAATGAATGTTAAAAAACTAAGATCAACATCAGTAAAATCGGAAGATATCCAAGCCAAAGCTCCTTCCTTTAATAAGTATTTCTCGAGTAAAAAATTAATAGGAATTGTGATTGTCAATACAAATACTACAGCAATGCCTAGCCCAAAAGATGTTTTAACAGTTTTTGAAACAGCGAGATATGAACACATGCCTAAAAAATAGGCAAAAACCATA
>JAQVEY010000243.1 GCA_028697515.1 Bacteroidales bacterium
TTTCTTCTATATTATTGTTTTTTTTTCAAAATTCTGCCATCTCTTATTACAATGAAAGCTGATGTTCAGTGTTTCATTCACCGCCTTTACACACAAAAATAATCATAATAAAAACAAAACATAAATAATAGCTAATAATTTTAAAAATAGTTACTGCACAAGAAGATTTGTCATCAGAGTCCTTAGTAATAACGGTACTTGGATTACAAATCCGAGTAAGCGGAGGTGTTAGTAGCGACTGTTTTATCTTACATTTATTGTAATCGTATCAATATCAACATGATTATATTTTACGATAAGAAAGTAATTTCCCCTCGAAAGATTTCTTTCTTCACGGAAATATGAATATCTACTTATCTCTTTTTGCCTTAAAGAATATTTCACTATAGCATAATTACTATCAATATATGGTTTAGTTTCATTCCGAATTTTATCAATATTATTATGTCGATTCTTTTTTCTTTCTGATGTAGTAAAAACATTGCGTTGACCTAAAATGAAATGTGGTTGTACTTTTTTATATTCCGAATCCAGTAAACTAAATTTGATATGTTTTATGTCAGAATCTGTAATAGAATCATAAGAATAAATAATAACATCCAAATATTTATTTTTTTCATAAATAGTTAAATTGTGCCAATGCGTTTTTCTTTTAGAAATTGTTATTTGTTTTTCTTTTAAGAAAAATCTTTTGCTGTTAATGAGACTTTGACAAAATCCAGATAGACTAAACAGGATTAATATTAAGCAAGAAGAAAATCTAACAAATTTCATTTTGTGCGTTTTATTATGTTTTAAAAATTGAACTTATAAGTTATTCTATCCTATCTTTCATTTTATTTTGGTTAGTTGAATATTTTTACTGGTATATAGTACCTCAAAGTGAAAACATGTTTTGATACTTCTTTTATTTGATTATCATTTAAGAAAATGTTACGACCATATATAAGCATTATTCCAAAAAGTTCTATACCTGTAAATGGCTTGATTGTATATGTTTGATAGTCATTGTTTTTATAGTAATGCTCGCTTACACCAAATACGAGCACTCCATTAAACCAAGCACTAAGACTCTGTACGATTAAATCTTTATTTGTAGGATTCATATTTACCGAAAGTGAAAGTCCCATAAATGGTTTTGGTTTATGAGGACTTATATGTCTTATTTCAGCAAAGTTGAATCCAACTCCAAGTTCAATTTCAGTCGTTTGAAATCCACTAATTCCTGCAACAAGACCAATCGATTTCTTTGCTTCGTACGAATGCTGATTTATTTTAATAACTACTTGTCCCCACAGTGTTAAATTTGCAAATCCCAAGTATAGTATTATTATAATTGCTTTTCTCACTTAACTTGTTATGATGATACTAAATAAGTAACCTTTTTTATGTATATTTATTTTACAACCATGATTTTTTTTATTCAATCTGTATGAATTTGGTGCAATCGTAAAAAGATATTTCTTAGTACTCATTCGTCTTTAAGTTTTAGTGAATTCTTTTTTAATATTTTCTTTAAATTCGTCCTTAATGCATGAAAGTATGAATAGTGAAATTGATGTAAAAATAACAGCTAATGCAAAAGCACCGAGTCTTGAAAGAAATGAAGGATCAATATTCCCATTTATTGTGACTTTTGATGAATATAACAATGGTATCGACATAAGAGTTGGAATAAATGCAATTATTTTTAATAGTAAAAATGTTCGTACTTTTACATATATTTTCTTTGTTGATTCGTCAAAAATTGCTACAGCTCTCGTAAAATGTGATGTGAGGATGATTTTATTTTTATTCCGTCTTGCAAAATGAATTCCACTCCAATTAACATAATAAAAGGGCTTTCGATTTTTTGAAAGATTATTTATCCAATTATCGAAACCAGCTATGTCGTATTTTGAATGAATCTTCATAAAATTAGCGAAAAGTATTGTTAGTTTAATTTTGTTATACTTTTTCTTGTCTTTTCTTCTCCATTGATTATAAAATACTTAGTCTTTTCAATATCACATTCTTTATTGAGTTTTATATAGTATTTTAGGGTATGACAACAATTGCATGAGAAAAAATGACCGTATCCTTTGGCAATAAAGTTCAAAGTTGAATCATTAGCAATTTCTATTTCACATAAGAATGAGTATCCACAATTGTCATATACACTTATTTCTGCCAATAATGAAGAATCGTTTTTATATATGCTCTGAATACTATTTGTCTTTGAACCTAGCTCAATATCGTTACTATTACAGCTTATAGATTCAATTTTATAAAAGTCAAAGCCATAAATATTCATTGCTCTGTAATTTTCCAATGAATTGACGACTGATGTACCAATTAAAACGTGACGGTAATATGGAGATTCGAAAACAATAGTGTCTTGTTCGTATTTTGGATATTTTGGATTATTGAAATTAATATTTCTTTCAATAAATACTGTATCATTTTGACAAAAAACAGACAAACTGAACGGCATGAATAATAATATTATAAGTTGTTTCATATTTATGTCTTAGCTAAATTTGAGACGTGTCAAAATAGTCGCTAACGGTCATAAATATATTTTGGCGGGCAATAAACGGGCTTCTGTCTTCAACGGTAAAACACATTAAAAATGCGACTCCGCTCCTGAAAGCAATTCCCGCCCGCTTCTTAAATATATTTGATGTTAGGCAATGTTTGTATTTCTAATTATTATAATCATATTCATTTAAATATACGGATTTATTGTGAGCTTTCTTTTTATAAAAATCATTCCAACCAACACCACATCCTAAACCAAAATATAAATTTTTTATTGGAAGATTAGCAGTATTACTTATTCTATCTTGTGGAGATTTAATTATTGGATATTCATTTAGATGGTATAAGTATGAAACATAAAAACCAAAACTATACCTATCATTAAAATTAAAAGTCATATTGATTCCTACTGGACATGAAAACTGAATTATTCTTAAATCATATCCCGGTTTTTCGAAATATTGCTGAAAGGTTATGCTCTTTTCATTGTTTGATGTTATATGTCTTAGTCTGAAAGTTTTTATTCCAATAAAAGGGGAAATTACACATGTAAAGTTTCTAAATGTCGAGTTTGAATCTTTCTTTGATATTGATTTCCATTCCCACTTTTTACGAAAAATATTGTAACCAAAAGTTAATGAATAAGATGACTGTCTTAAAACGGATTTTAATGAATCTTTTTCCTTTTCCTTATCAAGGGTATAAGAATAACTAAAATTTGAATATAACCTATTAAACATAAATCCTAATGAGCCTATCTGAAATGCCGACTCAGGGTTTACAGTCGGGATACCTTTATTATTAAATAATTCAGTAAAAAAAGTGGTGTCAACTCTTACAAATTCTCCAGAGACATAATAATAACCGAACATACCTCTAAATTGCATCTTGCCTGTGTCAAGTTTATTATCATAAGCATTAAGATAATAGCTGTCCTCTTGAGCAAATCCAGTACTTGTAAACACAATCAACAATACTACTTGTATAATTCGTTCTGTCATTTTCAAATATTGCCTAACTCCTTTCTTCCCGTACCAAATTTAGCCAAAAGCTCACATATACAACTGTTTTTCGTAGAGTTTGTGTAGTTTTTGTCATTTCTTTGGTGTTGTTGTTTCTTACAAAGTTAAACTTATTTTATATATCCTGTTTTTTATTTTATTATTATTTTTTGCCTTTTTGTAAATTATATCTATGCGGCTATTAGCAAATCTGTTGCAGAGGTATTTTGTGAGAAAACATGATGTATAAGTCGAATCAATTTTTTTACACTTACTTCAGACTTCAGTTATCAAATTATAAAAATTCTCATGATTAAATATTTTGATTTATATTTACATCGTGAAAAATGTTAGTAAAGCACAAATGGATACAAAAGACTTAAAAGAACAAATTGCTTCTGAAGGTCGTTTTGTGCCATATACAATGTTGAACCTGCTTGGAAAAGATAATATACAGGATATAAATCTGGGAGATCAAACAGAAAAAGAGCTCACTATTTTATTTGCCGACATACGGGATTTTACGCCATTGTCGGAGACTATGACTCCCAAAGAAAACTTCGATTTTATTAACTCCTATTTACACCAAATGGAGGCAATTATCACCAGTCATGGCGGAATAATTGACAAATTCCTTGGAGATGGTATTATGGCTGTATTTCCAACTTGGCCCGATTCTGCTGTCAACTGTGCAATAATTATGCTCCAACAATTAGAAAAGTTTAATAAAAAAACAGCAACCAAAGGAATACCACCTATTAGAATTGGCATTGGTCTAAATACCGGACTCTGTATGCTAGGCACAATTGGAGGACCAGGACGGATGGAATGTACTGTTATCAGCGATGCTGTTAATCTGGCATCAAGACTCGAAACACTGACAAAAAACTATAAGGTAAATCTTCTGATTGGAGAAAACACTTTCAATAGTCTTCAAGATTCAAAGATGTTTTCGTTGCGATTTATTGACAGAGTCTTAGTTAAAGGCAAGTCACAGCCTCAGTCAATTTACGAGGTTTATGACACAGACTCTTACAAGTCGAAAAGAATTAAAACAAAAACCAAACGCTGGTTCGAAGAAGCATTGGCTTATTATCATTATAAAGAAATTGGCACTGCCAAAACATTACTTCAGAAATGTGTTTATCTAAACCCTGATGA
>JAQVEY010000244.1 GCA_028697515.1 Bacteroidales bacterium
TATACTAATATTATTATTAATTTTGGATTTAATAGACAAATTTCAGGCTAGCAAGTTGTTGAATAATAGTAATTAGGAAATCTATTTATATAGAAATAACTCTTGATAAAATTTAATCATTTTTCTTTCTTCATTACCCCAGTTATACTTCTCTTCAACAGCTTTTCTGCCGTTTTTCCCCATATTAGAAAGATTGGATTTTTCTGATATTAACGAATTTATTTTATTTCTAATCTCCGCAGAATTTGTTTGGTCAATGCAAATTCCACAATTAGCAGATTCGATAATTCCTCTCCACAATGAGAAATCAGAAGCAATTACAGGTAACCCTGAAGCCATATATTCAAACATTTTTACTGGAAGCGAATAAATATAACTCGGTGTAGCTTCCAAAATTACCATTCCAAGTCTGACTTTTTTTAATAATTCATTAACCCCATTGCGGTCTAAATAACCATAAAATTCTACATTTTTCCATGCCGGATGTGATTTACATTCCTGTTCCAAAGAAGGCGGTGAAAAATTACCTGCCAAATGCAGTTTTATGTCCGTTCCCTGAATTGCGTCAAGTGTTTCGAATATCCCACGAGTTTTAAATATTCCGCCAATATAACCTATTGCATTTTCTCTGCTATCCCAGTTGTTATTAAATTTTATATCATCAATTATGGGATAATTATTTATATCAACAGAGTTTTTATTTACAATTAAAAATCTGTCTTTGATGTAGGGTGTTGCAGCTACAACCCCGTTTAATTGTCTAACAATTTTGTTCTCGTATTTTTCGATAATTTTAGAAATAGTACGTCTTAAAAACTTTGGAATATAAGGTTTGTTGAGTATTTGACGGGGTAAGTCTTCATGAGAGTCATAAATTACTTTAGCTCCGGACTTTTTTAATTTTAATGCAATACGTAATAATTCAGGATCGTGCAGATGATAAACATCTGACTTAAGTTCTAAAGCTTTTTTAAGAGCATTTTTCCCAGATTTTAGAAATCTTGCCCTTCTGCTTTTTTGTTTCCAATGTCATGAATATTAACTCCATTTATGATTTCAAATCCTTTGTCATCAGCAACAATAAGATTAACATCCGAAAATTCCTCAGCCAGCGAGATACATTCCTTATGAAAAATTCTGACATCGTAACGCGGGTGTGCAGTTGTAATATGACAGATTTTCATAATTTAATTTTTATTTGTAGTGCAAAAGTATAAAAAAGCACTAATATCAGAAAATATGATTAGTGTTTTGTT
Organism: Bacteroidales bacterium; assembly: GCA_028697515.1. Classification (GTDB taxonomy): domain Bacteria; phylum Bacteroidota; class Bacteroidia; order Bacteroidales; family ML635J-15; genus Bact-19. Next base: position 1,257 of record JAQVEY010000244.1, read on the forward strand.
ATGTAGTGTGTAAATAATTTTGTAAAGGCCGTAAAACTCAAAAATTACCAACTTAATAATTCCATATTTTAATTACTTTTGAATTTTATTTATTGTAAGTGTTAAAAAAGATTAGAAATATAATAGCTCCAGAATCAGAGTTCTCGAAGAACTTTTTTATTCTTTTTAAAGGAACTGTCATAGCGCAGATAATTCCCATGGCTTTAACGCCGGTACTCACCCGATTATACACTCCAGCAGATTTTGGAATTCTCGAATTATTTGTTTCTGTAATTTCAATTTTGGGAGCAATTGCCAATTTTCGATACGAATTGTCAGTAGTTTTACCTGACAGAAAAGAAGATGCCTGGAATATAATGGGTTTTGGCTTTTTATTATCAATTGTGTTTTCATTATTTACTCTTCTGATAATAGGATTATTTGCTGATGAAATTGCATCTTTGCTCAATAATTCAAAAATTAAATTCTGGCTTTATTTTGTCCCATTAGCCGTGGTACTACAGGGCTTTTTCAATATGTTAAGTTACTATAATACCAGAGAAAAACTTTTCAAAAGTATTTCTTATGCGAGCGTATCAAGGGCCGGCTCAAGGACTTTATTACAAATACTAATTGGAATTTTAAAGAAATCACCTGCAGGTCTTATTATTGGACAGATAGCAGGATATGCAGTTTCTTTGTGGCCTCTAACCCGAAAAATCAATTTCAGATTGTTTTGGAAGAAAATTACCTGGAAGAACATGAAAGCACAAGCATACAGATATCGTGATTTTCCAAAATTCACAATGCCCTCAACTTTAGCAAACAGCACCGCAACTAATATGACAGGAATATTAATTTCTGCACTGTATAGTATAAATAGTGTAGGCTTTTATTCTTTGGCAAACAGAATTCTGGGTTTGCCAAGTGCTCTGATTGGGACTTCAATGTCGAATGTTTATTACAAGGAAGCTCATGATCAGTTAAAACGATTGGGGAATGCAAAAGAGGTATTTTTGAGTACACTAAAAAAACTCGTTTTAGTTTCTATTCCGGTTATTTTGATAATTGTTCTCGGTGGAGAAACACTTTTTGCATTTATTTTTGGTGAGGAATGGCGTATTGCAGGTGTGTATTCAAAAATATTGATTCCGCTTATTATGATTAGATTTATTGTTGCTCCTTTGTCAGTTAGTCTTTCAGTTTTCGAAAAGCAAAAGATATCTTTATATTGGCAGATAGGATTATTAGCTTTGAGTATTTTAGTTTTCGTTATAACTTGGTATCTGGATTGGGATATTGAATCATTTCTGATTTTGATGTCATCAGTTTTAAGTTTGTATTATATATATTTCATATTCTTACTTTATAAAGTAGTATCAGGAAAAAAATAATTAGCTTTTATACATATTTCGAATTATGGGGAAATTATATAGAAAAGAAGATTTAATCAAGGATTTGAAAGAAATAGGAGTCAAACAAGGCGATTTGCTTCACATGAAAGTTTCAATGAAAGCAATCGGGAATGTTGAAGGAGGTGCACAGACACTTTTAGATGCATTGCTCGAAACAATAGGCCCTGAAGGAACATTGATATCTGATGCATTTGTTTCAGTTTATCCATTACCTATGACACCTGATCAAGAAAAAATTATTGCAGATGACTTGGCTTTTTCTTATGCCGGAGCTTTTGCAAATGCAATGGTTAAACATCCAGATATGAAACGTAGTCGCCATCCTATACAGAAATTTGCTGCCATTGGAAAAAGAGCCGAAGAGTTTTGCTATGCACATACCTACGAATCGGGTGGTTATGATTTGTTGGATAAAATGTCTGTGGCAGGTGGTGTAAATTTGACCATTGGAGAGAAAGTTGCTGGCGTAGGAACTACTCATGTTGCAATAGATATTTTGGGATTTAAGCGTAAACAACTCAATACGGGAGCTTTATATAAGGATTTGGATGGTAGTGTTAAACTCGCTAAAGTTAATTGGAATGGAGGTTGTGCTCATGGATTTCCGAAATTTATTCCCCTATATTATGAGAAAGGAGCAGTCTTAGGTTCCGGAAAAGTTGGCGATGCTATTGGCTTATATACTTCGATGAAAAAAACTCTAGAAATTGAAATTGAGACATTGAAAAATAATCCTCAGTTTTTCTTATGCGATGATAAAGCTTGCTATTCTTGTCAAATGACTTGGGAACACTCGCCCAAAAAACGGATAAAATTCTATTTTAATTGGTTAAAGAAGAATTTCAAGACTCTGTCATTTTCCAGAATAAAAACTCTAAAAAAGACAATATCTTAAAATTATTTCTGATACTTGTTTTTTATCAGTTTCTGCTTTTCCAGAACAGAGTTTGCTAATCCAACCATCGGAGGACCAATAAACTTTCCGTTTTTTAACGCAACACCCTTGCCTTCTTGTTGAGATTCGTTATATAATGTAAGCATTTCTTCGGCATCGTTTATTTCTTGTTCGCTGGGTGAAAAGTATTTATGTACAAGCTCTAATTCTTTAGGATGCAATACCATCATACCCTCAAAACCAAGTTTCTTAACAAGCTTGAGATTGATTTCAAGATCCTCAAGATCATGAACCTTAATATGTACAGTATCAATTGGAATTACTCCTGTTGCTCTTGCGGCCATAGCAATTATTGCACGTGGAGAAAATAGACTAATATGTTCATCGTCGTGAATGCCTTGGAGATCTGTAATGAAATCTTCGCAACCAAATGCAATGGCAATAACTCTTTTTGAAGCTTTGCAAATATCCTGAGCATTTAATACTGCAGCAGTAGTTTCTATCAAAGGAATAAGTTTATATGTCCCAATTGGGATATTTTTTTCGTATTCGATTGTTTCAAGTAATTTATCAATGAAATATATATCATCTCCACATTTGGCTTTTGGATACATAAATCCTGTTATTCCATCTATTGTAAGTTGATGAACATCTTTTAACAAATGACCGCTTTCTCGATCATTAATACGGGCAAAAATAAGAAATTTGTTGAGCTTCCCTGATTCGACCCATTTCTGTATAGTATCTCTTGCTACTTGTTTATTTGACTGTGGTTGAACAGAGTCTTCGATATCTAGTAGAAGCACATCAGCGTCACTGCCCGAGGCAGAGTTAAACAATCTTTCGTTGTGTCCGGGAATAAATAACAGACTTCTCATTAAAGCTTTCATACGTCTTTTCTTTTTATTAAAACTTTACGTCTAAATTTTAAAACATCCTCATTGTTTTGATTGTATGCAACAGATTCAACATAAACAATACCACGGTCAGATTTAGTTTTAGATGGCCTGCACTCTAAAATTTTCGTTCTGACATATATTGTGTCGTTAATAAATACAGGAGCTAAATGATCAATGTTTTCATACATCAGATTTGCAATTGCTTTTCCACTTATGTCAGGAA
>JAQVEY010000245.1 GCA_028697515.1 Bacteroidales bacterium
TAATAATCATTTCATTTTCTGTGAGCAAAACGGATTTGATAATTTTTCCTGTTATATCAAATATCTCTGCATTTGAACCAACATAGTTTTCATTGTCGATGAATATAATATCGTTTGCCGGATTAGGAAATAATTGAGAAGTGTTAACAGCCGAATTATTGAATTCAGAAATAAAAATATACCTTATTTTGCAGGTGTCAACGGAATTACAGCCTTTGTATGCAGTTAAGCAGATATTATACTCAGCCTCTTCGGGATAAGTATGATACATTATATCATAGATATTGTCAAATACAGGATATTGCATAATTGCCAGGCTACCATCACCAAAATTCCATAAGCATGAGTCGGCATTAACAGAATAATTTGCAAATTGTGCAAGAACAGTTTTAGTTTGAAACATGGGCTCAAAATCTGCCCGTACTGTTGTTGTATCAATTCTCCAAATATCAAGACTGTCTATTACCACATTCCATGCAGCATTTTGTAGAACTAACGCCTGATCTGCTGTAACTTGTTCCGGAATATATGCACCTAGAGAACTCTCATTAAATATTACTGAAAAGAATGTACAGGCAGCTAGATATGTCCCACAATAGGAAGGGTGACTTTCATCTCCACTATATAATTCGATTTCAGGATTGCTTGTAATAACAGATTTAAATGCCATTCCGACAGGAGCTACCCAAGCATCATTATTTCCAGCCATTTCAACATAACTTTGTCTTAATCGCCATTGCATGCCCAAATATGTACAAATAGGCGGATATTCGGTACAGTTGCTGGCATCACCATTCTTTCTGCCCCAAGTCATAAAGAATAATGGAGTTGTACAGTGACTATTTGCTCGTATAGAATCACAAAGTATTGTAGCATAAGGATAAACATCTGTTTCTACCTGCGAGGGTGGGAAAGAGGGTAACTGACTTTGTTCCTGCAAAACTACAAAATCCCATATCTGAGAAGAAATAAGATTTAAACTAGTAGAATTTGTTGAGTGCATCGAAAAAGTATATCCACCCGGCGAATTGGAATATGTTTCAACTGATTTCCCTTTTGATTCAGCTACCATTTTAAACATTTCGGGTAATCCTTCATTATAGTATGTATAGCTGTTCCCTAAAAACAATATATTTTTTGTTTGACAAAATACAGAGTTGGCAATCCCTGAGATAACCAAAACAAATATTAGAAGGATTATTTTTTTCATATTGTCTGAATTATTTGACTTTGACGACTTAATTAAAATTAAGTTGCTTAAATACTATTTTGTCTTTGAAAAACTAAGTTTTATTTTTTCTATAATTCTTAAGTCAACTATTAATATCAATAGCATACAAATCATCCACGGAATGAAAGTTGGTGATAATTCCTGAGGCAACCAGAACCAGTTAATAAAAAGTAGTAATATAATGACAGTATAGGCATATCTGATATATCTGCCAATTTTTTCATTTCTGACAATTATAATCAATAAGGCAGGTATTGTCCATAATATATTCATATTAGCGCCAAGTGAAGGATGTAGTGAGTATATTCCCAGAAATAAAATCAACAAACCTAGCAAAGAAAAAATAGAACAAGTTATATAGAGGACAATTTTTTGAGTCTTTTTCCAAAAACTCATCAAGCAAATTATTAAAATAATTATCCAAGGTGATAAATAGTCAAAAGCAAACCCAGATTTTTCCTTGGGACTAGCATCTAATAATAGTTGACTTTTTGACGCATAATTTGAATTTTCGAAATAATCCTGAATATAAAATGGAAGAAACATATATTCATCAGGACTGGCAATTTTATCGGACTCCATGCCCATTATAAGGTTTATACCTAAGTTTATCCAATAGTTCTTAAGCATATAAGGATTAAGGAGTTGTCTGAATGTTGCACCGGAATTTTTAGCATCAATAAATTTAATACGATTATTTGTTGCATCTTTAATAATATCTCGGATTTTAGTTGCACAATTATTCATTAGAAAGTCGTAACGATAATAGCGAGCAGGGGAGTTATAGCATTGTTCTAGCAAAATAACGAGATTATTTTTCTCCTCAAGACTTAAATACAATTCTTGCTCATATATTCTTCTTTGTGAAAGTTGAGACGAATAAACAAAATATTCAAAATCATCTATTGAAAGACAATAATCGAGATCTCCTTTTACAAATCGAGTATAAAAATTTGGAGTGCTAAAATCAAATGTACCATAATTATAAACTCTGTCAATAAACAACGAATCATCTTTAACACGTATAGCAGTATGACCAAAATAAGCGTAAAGTTCATCTCCAGGTTCTTGGGTAAGCAAAGATATCCTAAGATTTTGAGATAGTCCAAACACATTTACAGAAATTAAAAATGTGAATGTAAATATGTACAGCAGTCTTTTTATAATATAATTCATAAATCCTAAAGGAATCTAGATTCTAATCGTAGAGATATCTTTTAATGCTCTTTTTAGGTGTTTTTTCAAATTCTTCCTCTCTTAGTACAATCTTATTGACATGCATATAAGCAGGTAAATCTTCGTTCACTCTTTTTTGATAATTTACAAAGACTTTTTCTACTTGTTCGGGTTTAAGATTTAGAGTTTTAATTTTGTCCTGATCGGGATAAATTAGAGCTGTAATAAGGTTATTGCGGCTAACAACAACAATTTCGCTAACAAGAGGGAAATTATTGAATTTAGATTCTATTTCTTCGGGATATACGTTTTGTCCTGAACCAGTTAGAATCATACTTTTTGAACGCCCTTTAATAAACACATAACCGTCACGGTCAACAATTCCTAAATCGCCTGTATGTAGCCATCCATCTTTATCAAATACTTTGTCGGTTTCTTCCTGATTTTTATAGTAGCCTAGCATTACATTTTCACCTTTAAGTAAAATTTCGCCTACTTTACCAGGTTCTTTCGAATCAATTTTTATTTCAATGCAATCAATTGCTTTACCAGCCGAATATATTTTAGTTGATTTCCATCCGTCATAGCTAATTAATGGTCCGCATTCTGTCATTCCGTAACCCACAGAGAAATTAAATCCAATTTCTCTTAGGAATGTTTCAACTTCGCGGTTCATTTTAGCTCCACCTACGACTATTTCTTTAAAATCACCACCAAAAGCTACGTTAAGAGAAGATAGGACTTTTCTGTAAATCAGTCTTTTTAAAATAGGAATTTTCAGAATAATCTTTGCAACAGGCTTGTCTATTGAAGGTTTAATTTTGTTTTTATAAACTTTTTCAATAATTAATGGAACAGATAAAATCAACCTTGGTTTAATTTCACTAAATGCTTTCAAAATAATCTGTGGTGATGGTAATTTACCGAGAAAAATTATTGTACAACCTTTTGAAAAAGGAAATAAGAACTCGAAAGCCGCACCATAACAATGTCCCATAGGTAAGAAAGAAACTATTCTATCTCCAGATTCTAAAGGCATATTAGCTCTGGCATAGCGAATGTTTGCAGCAAGTGAATTATGCGTTAACATAACGCCTTTAGGCTGTCCTGATGTGCCAGATGTGTATAGAATAGCTGCTAATTCTGAATTTGGGATGTGTTCCAAACTAAAATTTTCTTGTGCTACAGGACTTGCAGCTTTGTTATATGCAATAAAATCAGCAGTATAATCATATGCTACAGCAAAATCATCTAGGTAATAAACTGTGCGTAAATTATCGAATTTATTAAAATCGAGTTTTTCGCATATATACTCAGAAGAAAACATAAGTTGTGCGTCTGAATGATTTACAAGGTTGTAAATATCTTTAGGGGTAAAATCCTGTAAGAGAGGAACAATTACAGCTCCATAAGTTATAGTAGCTAAATAAACCGAGCCCCAGTAAGCGGAATTTTTCCCAATAACAACAATTTTATCTCCTTTTACAATACCATGCTCTCTGAATAAACTATGAAGACACAATATCTGATTTGCAAGTTCACCAAAAGTTAAACCGCCATTGTCATAATCCTGTAATGACACTTTATCCCAATTGTTTTTTATTGCGGTTTCGAAATATGCGGTAAGATTTTCGTTTATCATATTCAAAAATTTTTGAAATGTAAAATTACAAATTTTTATTTGAAATTGCCATTTCTTCGCTTTTTTTTATTTTTAACAGACAGTATCTATAAAATTAAGGAATGAAATTAATATACGGCTATTCTCTTCTTAGTTCGAAAACAGTTCCGTTGTTTTTAGATATTTTCAGTACTCCTGAGGATTTGTTAAAATAAACAGAACTTACAAGTGTGTTCTCAAAATCTTGGTTAGTTACTTTAAATACATTGCGGTAGGTAGTATCAGTAATTATTAATGAATCAACAATAAAGAAGTTTCCCATCATGTCAATACGTTCTGAATCATTTTCAAAATCGAATTCAAAATTAAAATTCTCAACATTATAACGATAGATATTAGCTCCTGATTTTGAATTTATTTCAAGCCTGAGTAAAACATATTCTGTCGAAGTTTCTATGTTATTGGCTAGGATTTCAGCATATTTCTCACACATACATATACCGTTTAAATCGCGACATTTATATGAGTATGGTTGTGACTTTACAATGCTTATAATGGGTATAATAAAAATATTATCATTATTATCTACAAAGATTAT
>JAQVEY010000246.1 GCA_028697515.1 Bacteroidales bacterium
TGATTGATTATTACTTTTACACTGTTGCACAGGTGGCGTGTTCAGGTACTTCAGGTTCGGTATCTGTATCAGAAGATACGGATACAATTTTTCATAACGAATCGGTAGTTTTAAATGCAAGTGGATATAGTGGGTCTGTTCAATGGCAAGTTTCGGAAGATGACGGTGTTTTTTTGGATTTAAGTGGGGCAACATCTTCAGAATATACAAGTTTTGCATTGGATAGCTCTAAAACTTATCGGTTCCGTATTAAATCGAATAATGGATGCATTACTTATTCAGATTATGTTACAGTTGTCTTTAGAGATTGTGCAAGTTGCTCTCAAATTGGAGGAACAGGAAGTTTAGATACCGATTGTTATGTGAATTCAAATACAACTATTCCTGATGGAAAATATATCTGGGGACAGGGAAATCTTCATGTGCAAAGCGGGGTTACTGTTACTACAAGTTCGCTTTCGATGTGTCATATCTATATGGATGGCGATGTTAATATTTATGGAGATATTAATGGAAATGTTGATATCCTATGTGACAATTTTTTGCTTGATGGCAATATTTATTCTAGTGCTAAAGGTTACCCCAGTGCTTCAGGGCTTGGGGCAGGATATAGTCGGGATGTTGCTGGAAATTTCGGTGCAGGAGGAGGGTCTTATGCCGGTAATGGTGGGGATGGAGTATATACAACAAATTCGATTGTAAATTATGGAAGTGTTCATAGTCCATATAGCTTTGGAAGCGGAGGGGGAAGAAATAATGGTAAACTTGGAGGTGCAGGTGGTGGAATAATAAAGATAAACGCCACTAATCAGTGTACTTTAAATGGGAGACTATACTCCAATGGTACAGCCGGAACTTTTGATGGGTCTTATATAAGAGCATCAGGAGGCGGTTCAGGAGGTTCGATATGGATAAATACCTCTAGCTTGGAAGGAAGTAATGCTGGAATTTCTGCAAATGGTGGAGACGGTGGAAATCCTTCAGGCGGATATGATGGTGGTGGTGGTGGCGGTGGTCGTATCGCTGTTTATTATGATACTGATAATTCTGTTGGTTTTACTTATTCTGCCTATGGTGGTATGGGAAATTCTGCTCAGACAGGTGGAGCGGGTACTATATTTATGAAAGACAAAAGTTCATATCCTGATTTAATTATAGATAATAATAATTTAAGTAATACTCCGGGATTAACACCTCTCAATTTAAATCAGTCTGAAAATGTTGATTTTGGAAACATTACTGTAACCAATAAAGCTATTCTTGAGTTTTTCGGTACCCAAACAAATGATTTTCAGGTAAATACATTATTAAAGAATATAAATAATGGTAAAATATATTTCAGAAATGATGTATCTTCTTTTACTTGCAATGATATAGAATCTACGGATTCGATTTGTATTAAAAAGACATCTGATCTTTTTGTTTTAAATTGTAACAATTTTACAACTTCAGGATATTTACGATTTTATTGCAACACATTGCAGCATAATGCAAGTAGAGATGTTACAATTGAAGATAACGGTGTTATAAAACCAATTGGAAATCAACGAACATATTCTCTTGAATGTCAGAATCTGTATGTTGATGCTGGAGCAAAAGGCTCGGGTGGATCAATTGATTTAAGTGGGAACGGCTACTTAAACAGAAACTCTACAAATACAAACGAAAGCGGTGCTGGAAGTGGTTCTTATGCCAATCATGATACATATAATTATGGTGGTGGTGGTGGCGCTTACGGTGGTGATGGTGGTGATGGAAATATTGCTATCTCCGGAGGTACGGAATATGGCACCGCAGCTTCCCCAACCGAATTTGGCAGTGGAGGAGGAGATGCATGGAATCCAACAGATAGAGTAGGAGGTTATGGAGGTGGTTCTGTAAAAATCATTTCTTACGGATCAGTAATTGTTGACGGAGTGATTGATGCAGATGGAGAGATGAGTAAAAGTACACCGGGAACAGATGCAGGTGCAGGTGGTGGGGCAGGAGGGTCTATTTGGATTCAAGCTAATGATTTCCAAGGATCAGGCTCAATTACTGCTGATGGCGCAGATGGGGGACTTGATTTAGGTGGACATAGAAGGGGCGGAGGTGGATCCGGTGGACGTATTGATGTGTGTTTTGTGGGTAATGATAATTTTGCAGGATTGATATCTGTTGATGGTGGATTAGGAAATTATGGAGGTTACGAAATTGAGGGGCTGGGAGAAGATGGAACTATTCTCAGACAGCAAGGAGCATCAGGTTCTTGTGATGATGTGCTTCCTGTGACGCTTAAATTCGTGCAGGCAGATTGCTATTTTCCAGACGTCATAATATTATGGGCAACTGAATCTGAAATCAATAACGACTATTTTACAATAGAAAAGAGTTATGATTTGATTGACTGGGTAGAAGTAACCAGAATTAAAGGAGCAGGAAATTCAAATTCTTTAAAAGATTATAATATTAAGGATGTAATCACCACAGTGGATAATGTTTATTACCGCATAAAACAAACTGATTTTGATGGAAGTTACCAGTACTCAAATACTCTTGTAGTACAATGTGAAAACAATAGAAGTTTTGAAACTTCAGTTCATCCGAATCCTTTTACAAATATTGTCCATTTATCGCTTATTTCAGATGATATTGCAATAGTAAATATTGAGCTAAAGAGTATTTCAGGTCAAAATGTATTATTTTCACAGTATAGCATCGAAAAAGGTTTTACAGATATTGAAATGGATTTGTCTTTTCTGACCAAAGGTATCTATTTCTTAGATATCAGAAGCGATAATTATATAAAAACACATAAGCTTATCAAACTTTAGCAGTAAAATTAATTAACCTAATTCAATATCTTAGAAGACTAAAAAATAATGAATAATATCTTTATAATTTATCTATATTTGCGGTTATTATTTTATGATAAAATATAAACTCATATTATTAGTACTTGGTGCATTACTACTCGTTGAGAGTGTTTTTATTGCAATTTCTACAGCAGTAGCTTATTTTTACGGAGAGGATGACTTTATTCCTTTATTGATTTCTTTTGGAATATGCATGATTTCAGGTGGATTATTTGTTTTACTATTTAGAAAAACAGATAAACAAATAGGAAAACGCGAAGCATATTTAATAGTATCATTAGTTTGGGTTGTTCTTTCTTTTTTTGGTTCCTTACCATTTTATATTAGTGGTTATATTCCCAATTATACAGATGCATTTTTTGAGACAATCTCGGGGTTTACTACAACTGGAGCATCAATTTTAAACAATATTGAAGAACTACCTCATGGCTTATTGCTATGGAGAAGTACAACACAATGGCTGGGCGGTATGGGTATAATTGTTTTGTCAATGGCGATTATCCCATTTATAAAGATTGGTGGGCTACAGTTATTTAGTGCCGAATCTCCAGGTATAAGTACAGATAAATTGCATCCTAGGATTAAACAAACAGCTTTAAGATTATATTTGTTATACATAGGTTTTACTCTTACTCAGGCAGTATTACTATCAGTTTGCGGAATGACTGTTTTTGATGCGATAAACCATGCATTGACTACTATGGCAACAGGAGGATATTCTACCAAACAAGCTAGTATAGCAGCATGGGATTCTCCTGCAATTCATTATATAATTATAGTATTTATGATTTTTGCTGGTACGAATTTTAGTATATCTTATTTTACAATTACCGGGCAATTTAGAAAAGTGTTCAGAAACTCTGAAATTAAGTTTTATCTGATAATAATATTTATTGTTACTTTAATTATTGGCTCAGGATTGTGGTATTTTATGGAATTACCCTTAGAAAAGGCTTTTAGAGATTCGTTATTTCAAACAGTATCAATAATTACAACTACAGGTTATGGAACAACTGATTATTTATCTTGGACACCAACAGGACTATGGGTTATTATTTTTCTCTTAATGTTTCTTGGAGGGTCATCTGGCTCAACGGGTGGTGGTATTAAAATGGTGAGAATACATATTTTAATTCGAAATAGCTATATGGAGTTTAAGAGATTAATCAATCCTCATGCAGTCTTACCTGTCAGATATAATGGTAAAGCCATAACTCAACAGGTCATTAATAATGTGTTAGCATTTATTATTCTATATATTTTAATTCTTGCTTTTGGTACCTTGATAATGTCATTTACAGGGCTAAGCTTTGATACTTCAATTGGGGCAGTCGCAACTAGTATTGGAAATATAGGTCCGGGAATAGGTAGTGTTGGTCCTGCATCTAATTTTGCTGAAATTTCAGTATTTGGAAAATGGTTTTTAGGCTTTCTAATGTTGATAGGTAGATTAGAATTGTTTACAGTTTTGATATTATTTACAAGAGCTTTTTGGAAAAAATAAAATATTACAATTCTGGTTCGAAATTTCCCATCCTGACGATTTTGAACTCATTTTCTGTACAATCAATGACAGTTGAAGCCACAAGTCCTCCATAACCCCCGTCGATAACGGCATCGACTAGATTTTCATATTCTTCATATATCAATTCAGGATCTGTATTGTATTCAATTATTTCGTCATTGGTTTTGAGAGATGTTGTCAAAATTGGATTCCCAAGCACGTTTACAATTTCTCTGATGATATTATTGTTAG
>JAQVEY010000247.1 GCA_028697515.1 Bacteroidales bacterium
TTGGTTGGTCAAGGGAAAAAGCAATTTATATAGCAAATAAAATTTCTGTTGATCCGGCAAGAGGTGCAGGTCACGCTTGGGGTGCACAAATGAAAGGAGATGTTGCTCACCTTCGTACAAGAATTGGAAATAAAGGTATGGATTATAAAGGATATAATATTGCCACTCATGAACTTGGTCACAATGTTGAACAAACAATAACTCTTTACGACATTGACTATTACATGCTTGCAGGCGTTCCAAACACTGCATTTACTGAAGCTGTTGCATTTATGTTCCAAGCCAATGATTTAAAACTCCTTGGTAGGGCAAATCCATCGAATAAAGATGAAGCTGATGCATACGCAGCATTGGAGAATTGCTGGTCAGCTTACGAAATTATGGGAGTATCTCTTGTAGATATGTATGTATGGCAATGGATGTATGAAAATCCTGATGCTAATGCAAAAGAACTTCAGGAAGCTGTCGAAAAAATTGCAAAAGACGTGTGGAATAAGTATTACTTTCCTGTTCTAGGAACAAAGGATTGTCCATTACTTGCAATTTATTCACATATGATAACTTCTCCATTATATCTAGCAAATTATCCAGTTGGACATCTTATTGAGTTTCAGGTTGAACAATATGTTAGTGACAAGAAATTCTCAGATGAAATAACAAGAATGTTACTTCAGGGAAGAATAATTCCTCAACAATGGATGATGGGTGCTGTAGGAAGCAAAATTTCAGGACAACCTACATTGGATGCAGTATCTCATGCACTAAAGATAATTAAATAAGTGTTGAAATTTAATTTTTCTGAATCATTACTATAGCCTGTGCGCTAACACCTTCTTCCCTACCCTCAAAGCCAAGACCTTCGGTTGTGGTTGCTTTTATTGATATTTGGTCTTCGTCAATGTCAAGAACTTTAGATAATATTTTTTTCATTTCAGGAATAGAATCCTTAATTTTAGGTTTTTGTAAACTCACAACAGAATCAATGTTTACGATAGTATAACCCTTATCTTTTATCAAGTTATATGTTTTTTGCAGCAATATTTTACTGTCAATCTTTTTAAATGAAACATCATTATCGGGAAAGTGATAGCCTATATCTCTTAGATTAGCTGCACCTAGAAGTGCATCACAAATTGCATGAATCAAGACATCTCCATCCGAATGAGCAACACAACCTTTATAATGATTAATTTTAATACCGCCCAGCCAAAAATCCAATTCGGATTCTAAAACATGGACATCGTATCCTATACCAACTCTGAAATTCATTTAGCTATTTTCTGATGATAATCCGCCAATGTCAAAAGTAAGAGTAAATCTTAAAGTATTTTGAAGTGGATTTGCCTGTGTAGTAGGAATTAGATAAGCAAAGTCAAGTCCGAAAACATTCATTTTTAAACCTGCACCAACTGTGAAATATTTTCTATTTCCTTTGTACTGATGTTCGTTAAAATATCCGACTCTCAAAGCAAATTGCTTGTCATACCAATATTCAACGCCAGCTGAAACAGTAAACTCAGCCATTTCTTCACGAAAAGGAGAAGCCTGATTGTTTTTTACAAATGGAGTAGCTACACCCGGAGCGTCGTACCATGACGTAAATAAAGCAGATGCAATAGATGCTTCGTCTGGATCGCTGCCATATTTAATAATCTCTTCACCTGGTAAAACAACCTGAGATGTCCCAGCAATAGTATCACCTGCACTGTAATAAACCGGAGGTGTAGGAACCAATAATTTATTTACATCCACAACAAACATAAATTCATTATGGTCATCCAATTTCATTACATAGCCAACACCTGTTCTGAAATTTGTAGGAATAAAATCCTTGTATTCATTAGTAGTATATGATATTTTCGCCCCAATATTAGAAATATTTAAACCCCACATTAAAATTCCATCCATACTCCCAATTCCAATTTCATCATTATAATAATATAATGAAAAATCACCTGCAACAGATTTACCAGGGAATGACTCATTACCTTGCACTTCGATACCACCTGTTAAATTTGAATATATAAAACGCATTGCAACAGAACCCGAAAATTTTTCAGCCAAAACTCTGGAATATGCAAAGTCAACCGAAAACTCATGAGGAGTAAAATCTCTAAGCAAAGCATTATTGATATCCCTGAACTGAATACTACCTAAATCAAAATACAACAAGGAAGCACTAATGACATTCTCTTTGTTTAATCTCTTATAACCTGATACATAAGCTAGATTCATATCAGAAACCAATTGTCTTAACCAAGGAGTGTAAGATATCGAAACGCCAACATCATTCTGAATAAATATATACTTTGCTGGATTCCAGTGCATGGAACTAACATCTGGAGTTGTAGCAACACCTGCATCTCCCAATCCTCCCGATCTTGTATCAGGAGCAATTAATAAAAATGGTACCGTAGTGGTTATTGTATTTGGGGCATCACGACCTATAACATCATTTTCAGTAACTTGTGCCTTAGCGAATAGGACAACAACCATTAAAACGACCCCTATAATTGATTTTCTAATCATCTTTTTTTTATTGAAATTTATACAAATATATAAAACCTAAACATTATATTTAGTAACGACAAAAATAGCAATTTATTACAATGCGAAAAAAATTAATTAAGAATAACTAGTTTTTCAAATTTATCAACAATTGCACCAGTAGGCGATTTTACTTTTATTTTGTATATATAAACGCCCTTAGCAATTTTATCACCGTATTCATCTTTTCCATCCCAAAATATTGGTTCGCTTCTATATCCTATGGTAGTCATATCTGCTTCAAGAGTTTTAACATGTTTTCCTGAAACAGTAAATATTTGAATAAGCACCTGAAGATTAACAAATGGCTGATTATGGTCAAAATAAAAAGCTGTATTTGTTGAAAAAGGATTTGGATAATTAAAAATATGATCCAGTACCATTTCGGAAGAATTGGCTACAATAAAATCGGTAACGGCCTCGCTGCTATTATTTAAAACATCCCAAGCTTTAACTTTAAGAGTATGAGGTCCTAATGCCAACTCAGACATCGGGTAATTAACTTCGCCTTGAGTATAATCATCTGTTTCAGATTCATAAAACTTATTTAATACTATTGCTCCTGCAGTATTTTCATCAAAAATCATTGTAATATCATGTCCTATTCCGCTACCAACTGTATTAATACCAGATTCATCAGAAATTTTGGCTAGCAAAAGCGGGTTTTCATCAGTAATACCTCCTGGTATAAACTGTTCGTCATTCATGAATAAATCTATAATTGGTCCTTCGTCATCATTAACCGAATTATTTGAACTGCCTCCTATCACAAAACTAATATCATAACCATTAGCTTCTGTATTAATACCGTTGTCTGCATAATAACTTATTTTTCCATAATTATAAAAATATGCAATATCAACAGGCATAATAAAACTAAAACTAAATTTACCCTTCGAAACAGTAGCTTTTCCTTTAAAAACAATGTTCTTTTGTGCAGTATAATCTAAGGGTTCAAACCCATCATTGCCACGAGTTGAATAATCTATTCTTTTATCGTAAACAACAGGATATATTATTCCATTAAAATCTTCTGCCAGAGTTCCATCCGGATTCTTCACAACCCCATCAAATACTACTAATTCCTTTGCCTTTAGTGTATCATTAAATGTGGCAATATCCTCACCATTTATTTTTGTTGTGTATGCCTTAAGTTCAGGTACGGAAGGCCTCATAGCAGGATCTCCCAGTAAAGCAAAAACCCTTTTATTGGTATCACTGCCCTGATCATTTTTTGCATAAGCGGCTGACAATCCAATAGTATTGACTTTCGAATCGTAACCCAAGGAGAAAAGATGTTGGTAAAAATTGTTTGTCAACGAAGCATTACTTGAAGCAAAAGCAAGCCTAGTTGTAGTAAATAGAGCGATTCCACCACCATCTGGATTTAAAAGAACTTCCTCTCCGCCCGAAACAAGCAGATGATTGTCATATGGAGAAAATTCACATGTTGCAGTAACAAAAATCGGATACTTATTCTTATTTTTCCATGTTTTTATCATACTTAGGGTTAGTACGCTTTCGTGTGCCCATCCTTTTTCATTACCGTGACCAATCCAATTTACAACCAGCATACCATTATTTATATAATCGTTTATTGCCTGATTTACGTCTGGGTACCTATGCCCCTGAACGGTTGATATCTGTTCGAAATCATCAAGGAATAGTTTTTCAAGATTAAATATCGGATGATTAGTCTCAATAATTAATCCTAAAGTATTTGTCTGAGTCTGATGAATAGTCTCTCCTCCTTCGGCATCATCAGCTATTAGTAAAATATTGTTTTTCCAGTTACCATAACCATCAGGCGCATAATAAGCCTGCAATTTATTAACAAATGCCTGAGCTTCATCTGATGTCTTCACAGGTATCCTTCCAACACCCATATCCATATTATGGGCTCCGCTTAATGAGCCTTCCCCATCATCAAGAAAAACGTAAAAATCATCAGACACAAAAGAACTTGTTGGTGCTAACGAATTATCGGATTCGTATGTTAAAATAAAATTAGATACGGCAGAACTTTGAGATAAATTATCATAACTCCCATCACCTAGAAG
>JAQVEY010000248.1 GCA_028697515.1 Bacteroidales bacterium
AAATATTCTATAACTGCGTTTACTCCGGAAATAATTTCATATTCAATTACACCACCGTCCAAAAAGTCAATAGCTTCCTGTATAGCCGGGCCTTCTGGTGGTGGAATAAGTCCTGCAATAAATGAAAGGAACTGCATTATGTTAAGATTAAACCACAACCATTCATCGTTGCCATGTGCATGTAAACACTGTGTAGTAGGGTCGAGCCAATCTTCAGTTTCAATATATGGAATATCAATTTCGCCGGTTAAGCCAATTCCAAACCAGTCGGGAATAACAATCGGCAAAACATCATCTTCGCAAATCATTGGTAATCCAGTAATTTCATCAAGACAAGGATAAACAACCTCTCCTGTTTGTCCGTTAAGATAGAAAATTGCTATTGAATCGTGTGGTAGTGGGTCGGTAGAATATGGATCAACTGGAATACTAATAGAAGGAATGATTGGAATTGTTTCACAAGTAACCATACAAACGATTATGTCAAAGTTCAATCCAAATCCATATTCTAAGTCTAAAGCAATAATCCCTGCAGTTGGGAAGTGAGTATCCAAAGCCCAACCATCAAGTACTTCGTAAGAAGAATGAATCGGCACTGTTTCTCCGTGATCAAAAGAATAATCATCAGGAAAATCTAAAGTAATTTCCACAGGATAATCAACATCAACCGAGCCAAGAGTAAAACCGTGAATACTGAATGTTGATCTTAAAAACATCCAAATATTCATTTCAACACCAATACCCCATTGAGATCCGAGAATATCTTCTATCCATCCTTCAGAAAAGCCATCTTCAATGGCGATATTAAATAGATCATAATCCATATCAAGACTAAATGCATCTCCTGCACCCCACATGTCCTGATGATGCGTACTATAGGGAATCTCGTGTATAAGAATGTTTTGTGACTGTATAGTGGAAATACCCATAACAGCCAAAAAACTGCCTAATAATAGTAACTTTTTTATCATAACTGATCAATATATTGTGCTGTTAATAAACTCTTTGTCAATAAATCTTGTAATAATTCCTTTGCAGATTGAGGATAATTAGCATTTATCCAAATTGTATTATTATAATCACCTGCAAAGAGCATTAATCTTTCATACATAAAACCATTAACCTTAAATTCAACTAGATAGAGAATGCCTGATTTACCATCCACCATTTTTACAGGTGATGACGAAACCAAAGTAACTCCTTGACTTTCAAAATGTTCAGGAGTCATTGCTTGTTGAATCATCACATATGAAGTGCCAATAATTTCCTGTACCTGAACGGTTGTAGAAGTTCCTGGGTGAATTAATCCTGGAATTTCTTTACTAACAAGAAAATGCTCTGGAGCTTGCAATTTAACATGGGTTCCCGGTATAGCAACTAATTCCGACTCGTCATAAATGAAATCTGCTTCAATACTGCCGATATTCTTAATAATCGAATCTGAGGGAAACTGTGCGTTGCAAAATACAACATACAGCAATAATGACAAGGTCAATATAGTTTTCATTCAATGTCCTCCTTATAAATAAAATAGCCCTATTTATAAAATGTAAATATACAATTATTTTTAATTACAAATCATTTTCATAACGAAAACATTTGTTTTTGGTTGTCTTTATTGAGAAAAAATGTATTTTTACAGCGTTTTTTAAATATTTAAATATGAAATTTAATAGATTTTTAATCCTGTTTACGGTTCTGTTAACAATATGTACAATAATTTTTTCCTGTAATTCTGGCAAAGATAAAAATGGTGGTAAAGATAATGATACTACAAATGTTGAATCAGAAAAGATAAAATATCCGAAAGATACAACACTTGATCAAATAGCCGCTTTGCTTGCCGGAGATAATGCAGATGCCTTTAAGAAAGTTTTTACAGACGATATGACTTTTTGGAATGATTACAAAATATCAATCGACACTCCATGGCAAAGAATAACTGATGAAAGATTAGCAAAAATGGATAAATGGTCAAAAGCCGAAGTAAGTTCAAAAATAAATGATACTGCTTTAATGTTTTATCCTTTTTCGGGACCCGATTTTCTAAATGCTTATCATTTATTTCCTAACGCCAATGATTATATATTAATCGCAATGGAAAAACTAGGTACAATTCCAGAATTGTATTCGATGACTGAAAAAGATCTTGATGCTTATCTTGATGCAGTAAATTTCGGTTTAAGAGATATTTACAAACGAAGCTATTTTATTACTGGAAACATGGATCAGGACTTACGTAAACAAAAAGTTGACGGGGTATTACCACTTCTTTATGTATTTTTAAACCGTACAGGACACGAAATTTATGAATTTGGCTATTATAGACTAGAAAATGATGGTATAAGTTTGACAAAAATTGAAAAACCCACAAATTCTCTTGAAGTATCTGAATGTATTTGGTTTAAAATCATGAAAAAAGGTGATAATAAACTAAAAAATCTATTTTATTTCTATGCTGATATCTCGAATGATGGTTTTGTGAAAAATCCTGTTTTTCTACAGTATTTAAAAAACATAAGAACCTGCAATACATTTATTAAATCGGCTTCATATCTGAGTCATTACGAAACATTTTCGAACATCAGGGATTTAGTGTTGGAAAATTCTGCTTCTGTTCTTGAAGATGATACGGGTATTCCTTACAGATATTTTATTGATGATTGGGATCATTATCTCTACGGCATATACGAAAAACCTATTGCAGATTTTCAATCAACATACTTATTTCAAAAAGATCTTGATGAAGAATATAAAAAAGCTGACGTTAAGGCTCTTGATTTTTCTTTAGGTTATCACTGGAGAAGCGGAAATCAAAACTGGATGCTTTATGTGAAAAAGAAAGATCAGACTGCTGAAGAAACAAAGACAGAAGGCCAAGATTAAATTCTAGAAATATATTTGTGACAAATCGAACTAAATATATTGGGAAGATTTCGTTACAAATCTTATTAATTTTTCTTTTTACTGTTATTCTTCTTGAAATTACACTTGGAATAGTTTTTAAAATTAAAGACAGAAATTTAATTGAAGCTGAAACCTACGATTATCCGTATTTATATTTCAAGCTGCTTGAGGATAATGCTTATAGAAATGATGACGGATTAAAAATCTTAGCTCCTAAAGAAAAGTCTGATAGCACATACAGAATAATAATTACGGGTGGAAGCGTAACTTATGGCTTAGAATACGAAAATACTATTTCAGCTAATCTTGAAGAAATATTACAAGATAGCTTTCCACATAAAAAAATAGAAGTCCTTAACGCTGGCGTTCCGGCTTATGTCATCGAACAAGAATTTATTCTAATTCAACTTGTATTGCAGTATTATGAACCAAATATGGTTATCTCTCTTGCTGGATATAATGATCTGATAACAACCGAAATAAATCGTTTTTATCCTTGTCCAGATATATTGCCACCACACAATTGGAAAGATTTTAGCCCAATAAAAGAACAAAGCTTTTCCCGAAAAATTCGAGGACGATTCTTTGGCATTTTCCCAAATATAGAGAGGCTCGCAGATTTTTTTAACAGAAAGTTTTACGCGGATAAAAACAATTTTCAAGAACTTAAAAACAATAAAGAAATTATAGCTTTAACTTATTCAAGAAGAGTAAAAGATATTGAAGCATTTTGCAGAGGAAAAGAAATAACATATTTTAATATTTTGCAACCGCTGGCTTTTATTGATAATCCTAAAAACGACCGCGAAGAGACACTCGCTATGGTTTATAAGTGCATGAGTGATAGTCTTAAAGCCTGTTATTATTACACTGATTTCTCAACAACATTAGTGGATAATAAAAATTTATTCATAGACGAATGTCATATCAATACTAGCGGAAATAAACTAATTGCCAAGCAAATTGCTGATATGATTTTTCCGACATTAAGAGAGAAACTATTTCCAGAGAAAGAGATTCTTGTAGACTAAGATTTTATCCTCACTTATTTTAAATTAAACAAACAAGCTGCTAATAATAGTATCTGAAACAAACATTCCTTGTGTAGTAAGTTTAAGAAAATCATTTTCGATTTTATAATATCTTGGATTTATATTTTTCAAAACTGATTTTATTCTGTTGACTTGAATATCTCCAAATGATTTCTCCAACTCTTTCATATTTAATCCCGCTATTGTCCTTAATGACAGCATTATTGTTTCATTAATATGGTCGGATTTGGATAATGTTTCAGATTCAAAATGTATTTCTCCTGAATTAATTTTTTTACAATAACTCGTTACTGATGAAATATTGTACTTCCTTACATTTTCAACAAATGAATGAGCAGATGGTCCAAAACCTAAATATTCTTTTCTAATCCAATATGATGAATTATGAATTGACGCAAACCCCTGTTTTCCAAAATTTGATATTTCATACTGATAAAATCCAGCATTGCCTGTCATATTAACGATAAGATTATATTGGTCAAAACTTGTTTTTTCATCTATTATTGATATTCTGCCTTCTTTTAATCTTCGATATAACAAGGTCCCTTCTTCAATTCCAAGATGATATGCAGAAATGTGTTTTATCGGAAGTTGTAAAACTTTATCTAACTCTGTTTTAAGTAGATTTTGAGATAATCCTTC
>JAQVEY010000249.1 GCA_028697515.1 Bacteroidales bacterium
TCATAAGCCCCTTTAGGTCTTCCTAAATGGGTCATAAGGATAATTGATCCCCCATCAGAAATTATCTTTCTGCATGTTGGTATTGCTGTTCTAATTCTGGTATCATCAACAATATTAAAGTTTTTATCCAAAGGAACATTAAAGTCAACTCTTATCAACACTCTTTTTCCATAAAAATTATAATCATCAACGCTAAAAGATTGTTTTATTGCCTTTATGGCCGGTAAATTTCTTTTTTCAATATACTCCAATAATGCACCTCCGGCAGAACTCAAATACGATATCTTATGTTCAAGACTGTACTTATTTAATGCGGCTATTGTATCTCCCCCTCCGACTACTGAGAAAAGTCCCTTATCTGTTGCACGTGCTGTAGAAAGTGCTAGTTTCAATGTCCCATACGAAAAATGAGTTAATTCATACATTCCAAGAGGGCCATCCCACAATAATGTTTTAGATTCTTCGATAACTTCGGCAAAGATATCTACGGTTTTTATCCCTATATCCAGAGCCTTCCAACCATCCGGAATTTCTGCAAAGTCGCAATGTCCAATATTAGCATCATTTCCATCTTTATCTGCAATAATGCAATCAATAGGTAAATAAATTTTTACATTAAAGCTTTCTGCATTCTTTAAGATTCGTTTAGCTGTTTCGATACATGTTTCTTCAACAAGCGAATTCCCGACTTTATACCCAAGAGCTTTGGCAAAAGTAGAGGCAATGCCTCCACCAATAAGTAAATTGTCAATTTTAGGTAACAATGCTTCAACAATTCCAATCTTTGTTGTTACCTTATCACCACCAATCATTAGTGTAAATGGTTTTTCGGAACTTTTAATAAGTTTATCCAATTTTTTCATTTCACCCTCAACAACGTATCCAAACATTTTGTCGTAAGGGAAAAACTTGGCGAGGGTAACAGTAGAGGCATGATTTCTGTGTGCAGTTCCAAATGCATCATTCACATAGCAATCTCCCAATGCTGCAAGTTTTTCTGCAAATTTTTCATCAGCACTTAATTCTTCTTTATAAAATCTGATGTTTTCAAGCAACATTATTTGTCCGCTTTTTAAATTTGTAGCCAACTCAAATGTCTTTTGGGATAATGGGTCTTCACAAAATATAACAGGCTTGCCAATAAGTTTTTCGATTAATGGTAAAATATGAACTAGTGATCTGGATTTAACATGTTCTCCTTTCGGTCTGCCCCAATGTGTAATAAGAATTATTGAAGCCCCTTCAGACAATAATTTCTGTATAGTTGGCAATGCCATCTTTATTCTTGTGTCGTCTAATGTATATGTCTCTTTGTTTAAAAAAATATCACTTGTAATTGGAATATTAAAATCAACTCTTAGCAATACCCTTTTGTCTTTAAAACTATAATTGTCTAAATTATTCATAGTCAAATACTTATTTCGTCAATACTAATTTAATATTTACTTAACAAACTTAATATGATTAAACTAAATAACAAGTTTTTAATAACTATTTTATAACACAAAAGATATATATTTTGGTTTATAAAAAAACAGACAATAAAATACAAGAGATTTATTAAATTTGCATCGAGGAAAATAGGCGTTATGAAATTTGAAAAAATTATAGGGCAAAACGAAATAAAGGAAAAACTAAGACAGAGTTTTTATACAAACCGTCTTAGCCATTCATATCTTTTTTATGGAATTCCCGGAACTGGAAAATTGTCTTTAGCAATAGCGTTTGCACAATTTATTTCGTGTGAAAATAAAAAAGAAAATGATAGTTGTGGAGAATGTCCCTCGTGCAAAAAATATGAAAAACTCATACATCCAGATTTACATTTTGTTTTTCCTGTAATATCCTCATCGGGCAAGAAATCGATAAGTGACACATACATTTCTCAATGGCGTGAAATAGTTTTAGATGACCCGTATTTTTCATTTCGAGAATGGATGATAAAATTGGGAAGCGAAAATAAACAAGGTGGTATTTTTTCTGATGAATCATCAGAAATACTAAGAAAACTTAATTTAAAGACTTTTGAGTCAGATTTTAAAATAATGATTATCTGGCTTCCTGAAAAGATGAATATCTCATGCGCCAACAAACTTTTAAAAATACTTGAAGAGCCTCCACAAAATACTGTTTTTATTCTCGTAAGTGATTCGCGTGAAGATATTCTTGCAACAATAAGATCCAGAACTCAACCTGTTAAAATACTTGGAATAGACGATAAATCCTTAAAACAAGCTCTAATCGAAAAGTACAACATAGACGTTGAGAGAGCAGAAGACATAGTTAAAATAAGTAATGGCAGTTTGTTAGAAGCTGAAGAGCAAATTTCGATAAGCGAAGAAACCAAATATAACTTATCTCAATTTATAAAACTGATGCGTTTATGTTATGCACGCAAAGTTGATGAAGCATTGAAATGGGCTGAAGATATTTCTAAAACAGGAAGAGAAATGCAAAAATCTTTTTTGCACTATTGTTCTGTTTTGGCACGTGAAAATTTTGTTTATAACTATCAATTAAGTCCTATAAATTATATGACTAGGGAAGAGGAAGAGTTTGCAATAAAGTTTTCGAAGTTTGTGACTGAAAAAAATGTTGCATTATTATCAGAAATCTTTAATCTTGCACACTTTCATATCGAAAGGAATGGGAATGCAAAGATAATTTTTACTGATACAGCATTTAATATTATGAAAGTACTAAAGAACTAAATATTTAAAAATGACAGAAAGAGAATTTGAAAGGGGTTGCACCCCTTCTGATGCAGATGAAATAAATGGGACTATAAATATCAATCAGTGTTGTAATAAGCTTAATGTTTATGACTGGCTAAATGATATAAATGATCCCTTAGATCAGAATAAATATTTTGAAATCAGATTTAAAAATACGCGAAAAGGAATTTATGAAAATACATCTAATCTTAATTTGCAGATTGGCGACATTGTGGCTGTAGAGTCTTCTCCAGGTCATGATATTGGAATAGTTTCGGCCACCGGGAAAATAGCTCTTTATCAGATGCAGAAATACAAAATTGATAAAGAAACAGAGTTAAAGAAAATATATCGTAAAGTTAGAGCTACAGATATTCAAAAATGGCGCGAAGCTATTTCGTTAGAAGTTCCCCATATGTTAAGAACCCGTGAAATTGCAAGGTCTTTGAATTTGAATATGAAAATCGGGGATGTGGAATTTCAGGGAGATAAGACTAAAGCAATATTCTATTACATAGCTGAAGAAAGGGTGGATTTTAGAGAATTGATAAAAAGAATGGCTGAAGAGTTCAAGATTAGAATAGAAATGAAGCAAATTGGAGCACGACAAGAAGCTGGAAGAATAGGAGGAATCGGTCCTTGCGGAAGAGAGTTGTGCTGCACCACATGGATGATTGAATTTAACTCTGTTTCTACAAATTCGGCCAGATTACAGGAGCTGTCATTAAATCCACAAAAGCTTGCCGGCCAATGCAGCAAGTTAAAATGTTGTCTTAATTATGAGCTTTCACTTTATCTTGAAGCAAGACAAAATTTTCCGGAAAATGCCACAAATCTTAAAACAAAACAAGGGGATGCTTATCATATTAAGAATGATATTTTCAAAAATCTGATGTATTATGAGATAAGAATAAACGATTGTCCAATTATAAGAGCACTTTCGGTCGAAAAAGTTAAGGAGATTCTCGAATTGAATAAAAAAGGAATATTCCCTGATAATATTTTTGATAATGAGAAAACAAGCGGAAGAGCAAATATTACTTTTAGAGAAGAGTTAAACTCCGATAGTTTAACTAGATTCGATAATAATGCGAATCCTAATAAAAAGAAAAAGAAAAAAAGACACAATAAAAATTTTAGAAATGAAAATTCATAAATTATTAATTTTAACAGTATTCTTAGGTTTACTGTTTACGTCATGTGACAGAAATAAGGTGTATGAAGAGTTTATCAAAATCGATGACTATGTCTGGCAAGAGAAAAATGTTATCCATTTTGAATTTGAAATTAACGACACTTCATCTCTTCATAATGTGTATATAAATGTACGTCATGCTACAATTTATCCTTACAATAATCTTTGGCTATTTATAAAATCGTCTTCACCTAATGGTATGACCAATATTGATACAGTGGAATGTGTTTTGGCAGACAGTAAAGGTAAATGGTTGGGTGATGGTATTGGCGATATTTGGGATATGCAGATCCCTTGGAAAATGGGAGTTAGATTTCCTGTTTCCGGGAAATATATCGTTGAATATGAACAAGGAATGAGAGTTGATGCATTACCAGGGATAATGGATATGGGTTTAAGAATTGAGAAAAAAGATGATAAATAGAAATCGATGTCAAAGAAACAAAAACTACTAAAATTTAGTCAAAACAAGACGTTTCACAATTTTTTTGAACCAGTTTTCATTTTTTCAAACCCTCTGGATTTTTATTTAAAGTCTAAATGGAATAGTAATTATTTTAAAAATGAAAATCCTATAATTCTCGAACTAGGATGTGGTAAGGGAGAATATACTGTTGGACTATCAAAGAAAAATCCAGACAAGAACTACATCGGAGTTGATATAAAAGGAGCCAGAATGTGGAAAGGTGC
>JAQVEY010000250.1 GCA_028697515.1 Bacteroidales bacterium
GCAGTTTGCGGAGGCTCTGGGGCATTTCTAATTTCTGCCGCCAAACACACGGGTGCAGATATTTACATAAGTGGCGACATAAAATATCACGATTATTTTCTTGCAGAAAATCGAATATTAATTGTTGATATTGGGCATTTCGAAAGCGAACAATTTACAAAAGAAATTTTTTATGATATTATTATGAAAAAAAATCCTAACTTTGCAGTCCGTTTTTCAGAAATTATTACGAATCCGATTAATACTTTTTAAGATGGCAAAAACAGATACAAAAATTGAAAGTGCAAACCTGAGTGTGACAGATAAACTAAAGAGCTTATACAAGCTTCAGCTTATTGATTCAGAGATTGATAGAATTAAAATTATGAGAGGAGAATTACCTCTTGAAGTTCAGGACCTAGAAGACGAAATTGCTGGGCTAGAAACCCGAGTATCTAACTTTGATACTGAAACCGGTAACCTTGAAAAACAAATTTCTTTAAGAGAAAATGCAAAAACTGAAGCTCAGGCTTTAATAAAAAAATATACCGAACAACAGAACAATGTTAGGAATAACAGAGAATTTGATTCTTTGAGCAAAGAAATTGAATTTCAATCTCTCGAAATGGAACTTTGCGACAAAAAAATCAAGGAACATAAGGCCGAAATAGAGCTTAAAACATCTCAAATCGAAGAGTCAAAAGTAAAACTTGAAGAACGGAAAAAAGATTTGGAAGTTAAGAAAGCAGAACTAGATAGTATTATTTCAGAAACAAAGATAGACGAAGAAAAGCTGAATAAAGAACGTTAGACCATTGCAACAACTATCGAATCTCGCCTTCTATATGCTTATAGCAGAATTCGTAATAATGTTATTAACAAGTTGGCAATAGTTTCTATCGAACGTGATGCTTGTGGTGGTTGCTTCAATAAAATCCCACCTCAAAGACAACTAGATATTAAATCAAGTCGTAAAATTATTCCTTGTGAATACTGTGGCAGAATATTGGTTGATCCTGATATTCTTGAAAAATAATATAAGACAAATAAACATTTTACAGAGTTTGTATTAACATTCTCCGATAATTTTTGTTTAAAAAATAATTACAATTTAAGAAATACATACTTATAAATAGGTTATTTTTGCTATTAATAAATGGAAAAATTTTATAATTCATATTTTACTAATTAAATTTATTTACAATGAAAAAATTTACTTTTGTTTTAATTGCTTTAATTTCAATCGGAATCGGATTGATTAAAGCACAGAATGTTCCTACAAACTGGAACATAATAACAACTGACATTACTGTTACAGAAGAAACTGTAACTGTTAATGAAGGTACAAAAGCCATGTCAGTTACATGGACCAGTACAGAAAATCAGGACATTAAGTCTGATGCTTTTACCGTAACTCCTGGAGCCGCGTTTTCTTACACATTAGATGTTTATGACAACGATGCAGGTGGTAGAGTTAGAATGGCTATCGCTTGGAGCTCGGGAAATGGTTTCGCAGAAACATACTCTGTCGATTTAGCTGAGTGGCAATCACTTACTTATGAAGGTACGGTTCCTGCCGAAGCAACTTCAGCACAGATTCTTTTACGTTTCTATGATGTAACTGCAGGTTGGACTGGTACCGCAACAGTTATTATTGACAATGCGTCTTATTCTGAAAATGGTGGTGCAAATTTATTGACAAACCCAGGTTTTGAAACATGGGGAGAACCAGTTTTAAATCCTTCACTAACTGTTACTTCACCAACAAATGCATCAACAGTAGATGTTGACAATGTTGACGTTGTCTTTTCTGTTGCAAACTTCGAACTTGGTGTTGATGGTCAAGTTGAATTTGTTCTTAATAGTGGAACAGCAACTTATTCTACTACAAGTCCTTACAATGTTACAGGACTTATCGAAGGCAGTAATACTCTAGACATTCAACTTGTTGATATGACAAATGCAGCTTTAGATCCTGTGGTTTTAGTTACTAGAACATTTGATTATGAAATTCCAAGTACAGACCCAGAAATTACAATTACATCTCCTACTGAGGGTGGATCTGTTTACAGCCAAGATGTTAATATTGCTTTTACACTGGCTAATTTCGAACTTGGAACAGATGGAAAAATTGCTTACTCTGTTGATGGTGGCGCAGAAGTTATGTACGTTGGTGCAAGTCCGATTGCTCTTACAGGATTATCATATGCTGCACATACAGTTGATTTCGAATTGGTTGACATGACTGAAGTTTCTTTAGATCCTGCCGTTACAAGCACATTAAATTTTACATGCGTAGAAGCTTTACCAGGTGGTATGGAAACATTTGAAAATTCTGAGATTACAGCAGGTGTTTCATACACAGACGGATCTTTTGTAGGTGATGAAGGCTTTACTTGGAATTATTACCAATGTAGAGATACAGGTGCTTATCCGATTAACGAAAAAGGCATCATGCTTCGCCGTGCTTCTGTAAGCTATATCGAATCTGCAACAATAAGCGGTGGTATTGCAAGTTTTGAACTAAATATGCGTAAAGCTTTCACATCAACAAATGAAAGACAACTCGAACTTTATATTAATGGTGAATTAAAAGGAACTTCTCAAGTTTTTGGAACTGTTGAACCAGATCCTACAGTATATACTTTTTCAGTTACCGATATCAATGTTCCTGGCGACTTTACTATTATGATAAAGAATGTTGGAACTACTGACATTAATAGACAAGCTGTTATTGATAACATTTCATGGACAGGATACGAAGGTACAGATCCTTATATTTCAATTTCTTCACCTACTAATGCTTCTGAGATATATACATCTGACGTTGATATAGTTTTTTCAGTAACAAACTTTGATTTAGGTACCGATGGTAATGTAAAATATACTGTTGACGGTGGAAGTGCTAATTACACTACAACAAGCCCTATAGAACTAGTAGGACTATCTGATGCAGAACATATTGTTGTTTTGGAACTTGTTGATATGGGAAATGCTTCTTTAGATCCAGCTGTTTCAACACAGGTAACTTTTACTGTTAATTCAGCAGGACCAACAATTACACCTATTTATGACATTCAATACACTACAGCTCCCGACGGAGCCTCTCCATTAGCTACACAAACAGTAACCACCGAAGGTGTTGTATGTGGAAAATTTGAAGATAAGTTCTGGATTCAGGATGGTGCTGGAGCATGGAATGGAGTTTATGTGTATTATAACACTACAGGTAGCCCTGCAATGGGTGATTTAGTTTATGTTTCTGCAACAGTTGCTGAATACGAAGGATTAACAGAATTGTCAACAATAACTAATATAACTGTTCAAAGTTCAGGAAATACTATAGAAGCTCCCACATCACTAACAACAGGAAATGTAGGAGTTGAAATGTACGAAGGTGTTCTTATTACTACAACAGGTGTTTGCACAAATGCTGACGCTGGTTATGGAATGTGGGAAATAAATGATGGCAGCGGAACAATTCTCATTGATGATCCAATGTATGCTTATACAGCTGTATTAGGTAATTCATACACCGTAACTGGTCTTGTTGATTATTCGTTTGACGAATGGAAAATATTACCAAGAGATGCTGCTGATGTTATTGACAATGGAGCCAGCACAGACCCAATGCTTATTGTTTCATCACCTGCAAACAATGCTACAATATATGCAGATGCAACTGATGTTGTCTTTACAGTAAGTAATTTTGTCCTTGGAACAGATGGTAAAGTTGCTTGGAATGTTGACGGAGCTGCTGATGCTTATGTAACATCAAGTCCAATAGCTATCACAGGCTTAACAGATGGAGCACACGTAATAAATCTCGAATTAGTTGATATGGACAATGCTTCTCTAACTTCTCCAGTTACCGCAACTATAAATATCACTGTTAACCTTGCTGGTCCAGTGTATACAGATATTTATGATATTCAATATACAGCAAATGTAGATGGAAATTCACCTTTAATGGGTGAAGAAGTTTGGGTAAGAGCAGTTGTATCAGCAAACTTTAATGGAAGTGAATTTGGCGAAGGATATTTTATCCAACAAGGTGGTGGAGCATGGAATGGAATCTATGTTTACGATCTAATAAATGCACCTGAAATTGGGGACTCAGTTGAAATAGCTGGATCAGTGGATGAGTTTTACAATTTTACACAAATCGAAAGTGTAACATCTTATGTTAACTTAGGTCCTGGTGGAATTGTTGCTCCTGCTACAGTTATAAGCACACTTGACGGAAACAGCGAACAATATGAATCATGTCTCATTAAGGTTGAAGACGCTGAATGCTTAAGTTCTGACCCTTACGGAGAATGGACTGTTAATGATGGCACAGGCGCACTAAAATGTCAAGATAATGGCGTATGGGATTTTTCAGAAGTTGTAGGAACTCATTATGACATTACTGGTGTTACTTCTTATTCATACGGAGCATTCGAATTAAATTACAGAAGAGAATCTGACATAGTAGTATTAGCTAATATTGATTCTGAATTCGCTTCACAAATCAGTTTATTTCCTAACCCAGCATCTGATGTTGTTACTGTTAATGTTCCTCAGGGTGCAGAAATGATAACAATTAC
>JAQVEY010000251.1 GCA_028697515.1 Bacteroidales bacterium
TATCTGTTTTACCATAGCCTCCTGATCTGCCTGAAGAAAAGAAAAGGTATCTACCGTCAGCTGATAGAGATGGGTTACTATCCCAAGAAGTGGAATTAACAGTTGATAAATTTTTAGGTTCTGACCATTTTTCATTTTTTAAGAACATTATATACAAATCACAACTACCTCTACCGTCAGGTCGATTACAAGCGGTAATAACACAGGTTTTTCCGTCTGCAGATACACATTGTGCGCCTTCGTTAAGCCTTGTATTAACATTTCCGGGCATTGGTATCGAGGACTCATATTGACCAGTTTCAGGGTTATAAAAAGCAATAAACAGATCTTCGTGCATACTATCAGGTGAGCGAGAGGGATTGCTCATATTAATAGGTATCTGTCGGGTAAAAACCAAAACTTCTTCGTCAACAGATAAAGATGGCCAATATTCATCATATGAAGTAGTATTAACTCCGGGCCCAATATTTATTGGATTAAAAGCAACAGGATTATTGTAAGCACTGTCCGCAAAATATATATATTTCTGAAGTCTTCTAAAATCATAATTTCTATACTTAACAGTATCTACTTCGTTGTAAAAATAATCAATATAAGTTTTAGCAACTGAATACTCGCCCATTCTGTATGCATTAGCTGCCAGTTTAAAGCTTAATGCCGGATCGTAGTTTGCATCTATTTCAAAAACTTTCGAATATGCTTTATATGATTCTTCTGGTTCGCCCAAAAAATCATATATTTCGGCTTTAAGTAACCAAGCTTCTAGAAATCCCGGGTCTTTTTCTATAGCTGAATTAACTTCATCAATAGCTGCTTTGTTTTGGCCTCGTTCCATATATGAAACAGCATTATTAAAGCTTTTTATTGCCGATTTCGATGTTGTATATATAGATTTTTCTTGCGCTTTACAGGAAATCATAAAGATAGAAAACAAGATAAGCAAGATTAGTATTTTCTTCATATAGTTTTTTTTACGGAATTTTTAAGAACTTATGTACTTGAACAGAAACATTCCATTTAGTATTGTTTTTTACGTATTCTACAAGCTTCTTGCCGATTTTTTCAAATCTACTCCATTCAGGCTGCAAATATAAAACGCAAGTATTAGATATTTTATTGGCACAGTCTTCAGCCCATAAAAAATCATCTTCTTCATAAATAATTACTTTAAGTTCACTTGCAAGTTGATAATACTCTGATTTTGGAGGTTTTTGCTTTTTGGGAGACAAGCATATCCAATCCCAGAAACCACTAAAATCATGCGCACCACTTGTTTCTAACATTAATACAAGACCTTGCTGATGTGCCAACTCACAAAATTTGTCAAAGTTATAAATTAGTGGTTCACCTCCTGTAACCACAATTGTGTCTGCAGAGGTTTGCTTTACCCTGTTAATAATATCTGAAATTAAAACAAATTGATGTATTTCTGGTTTCCACGATTCTTTTGAATCGCACCAACGACAGCCCAAATCACAGCCACCAATTCTAATAAAATATGCAGCTTTCCCGGTATTAGAACCTTCGCCTTGGATAGAATAAAACTCCTCTAGTACCGGAATTTTATCTTCATCCAATTCTTTTAAAAATTCTTGATTCATTACTTAATAATTTTATCTAAAATTATTCGGGCAGGTTCAACATTCATCATCAAATTCATCATTTTTAGCTTAATATAATCTTCATGATAAAATCTATAACCCTTGTTCTTACCATCAAAGGCACCACTACCAGAATCTTTAATCAGATACCAAACATCTTCTCCATCCATCTTATAACCAACGATAAGAATACAATGGTCATCGGTTGTGCTGCTATTAGACAATCTTAACTGCCTAGCATCCTCATTAATATATTCAGCAGGAATGTCAAATGACGGAATAACTGCTACTTCCACTAACTGGTCATAGCCGGGTTCTGAAACATCTCCGCATAAACTAACTGTAAATCCATTCTGAACAGCATTATTAAGGACAATCATAAAATCTTCAAGATTAATATTATAATAATCTCTCGAATGCCACCAATTATCATTTTCAACAAGCTCGTGCTTTTCATTATAACCGAATTCTTTTGTTGACATAAAACTGAAATAATGATTAGGATTTAGCTTTAGATATTCAGTCATGAAACTTTGTGGCGTATATTCTTTGTCAATATATTCGAATTTTTCGGGTGGTGTGCCGATATAATAATCTAATATTCTTTTCACACTATCAAGAACAAGGTCTTCTTCCCAAAATTGGTTTAATTTAACATAGTTCAAATATAATTCGTATTTTTCAAAGAGTTCGCTGTGATCGTTATAATTAAGTCTGTTTTTTAGCCCATGATATACAACCTGAGGCATCATTCCGTGATTTCGCATTATTCTTATAATAGCGTTCGATTCGGAACCTTCGCCTAAATAAGTTTCGCCTTTGGTTCTTACAAAATGCTGAGCACGTTCAATATATTCCCAATAAACAGTATAAATTTCGGAGATCTTTGTTTTGTTATTTGTAAGACGATACGACTCCGCTTCCATAAATGCGGTTGCTGAGTATGCCCAGCATGTGCCACTATTACCTTGCGAAACAGGCTCTGAATGCGGAATTGTAGTGTATTCTGAAATTTGTACCGGATATATCCTTTCACCAAAATCCATCTTAAAAACCGAGGTCGGTTTATAATCATAAAAAGAATAGTTATCATCGCCGAGAATGTCTCTCATTATAACTTTGTGGTAAAAACCAGCAGGATAAGTACGAAATTTACCCACATCTTCTGTCTGTGCAATTAAACTAGTAGCAAAGACAAATAATAATGATAATAATACAAAATTTTTCATAAATCAATTTTTTTCAAAATTAAGAAAAATCGTCAATCTGACATTATTTGAATGTATAAAATACTAAATTAGAATAAATCTTATGTTGAAATTTAAAAACAAATATTTATAGAACTATACTTGTGTTTTCTAATTGTGCTATATTGTAATAAAGTTTAATCTGCTGATTTGTCTTTTAAGTATCTCTTTCTGTCGAGTTCGTTAAGTAGTATTTTTCGCAAACGCATAAATTTTGGAGTTACTTCAATCATTTCATCTTCGGCTATATACTCCATAGCTTCTTCTAACGAAAATTTTACTGGAGGAACTATGCAAGCCTTATCGTCAGTACCAGAAGCCCTTACATTAGTAAGTTTTTTTGTTTTTGTAACATTTATGCCAATATCATTTTGTCTTGTATTTTCTCCTATTATCTGCCCTGCATAAACATCTTCACCTGGATAGATAAAGAATTTACCCCTATCTTGAAGTTTATCAATTGAATATGGTATTGCCATTCCTGTTTCAATACTTATCAATGAACCATTTCTGTGTATTCCCAAATCGCCACGCCAAGGCTCAAAAGACTTAAAACGATGAGCAATAACAGCTTCGCCTTCGGTAGCTGTCAATAAAATATTTCTAATACCTATCAAACCTCTCGAAGGAATATAGAATTCCAGATTTGTTCTACCGTTTTTAGATTCTATAAATAATATTTCCCCTTTCCTTTGTGTAACTATTTCTATTACTTTTCCAGAGAAATCTTCTAAAACTTGTATAACAAGATATTCTATTGGTTCACATTTTACACCGTCAACCTCTTTAACAATTACTTGTGGCTGTCCTAATTGTAGTTCAAAACCTTCACGTCTCATAGTTTCTACCAAAATAGACAAATGGAGAATTCCCCTACCGTAAACAATAAATTTATCAGCAGAATCTGTTTCCTTTACTTTTAGAGCAAGGTTTTTTTCTGTTTCTTTAAATAAACGATCCCTGAGTTGTCTGGAAGTAACATATTTGCCGTCTCTACCGAAGAAAGGTGAATCATTTGATGCGAACAACATACTCATTGTTGGTTCATCTACTTTTATTGAGCTTAATCCCTCGGGTTCAAGAAAATCGCATACTGTATCACCAATATCAAAAGCATCTATACCTAAAATCGCACAAATTTCACCTGCGAATACAGGCTTTTTTGTTTTTTCTTTTGCCAATCCTTCGAAAAGATATAATTCTTTTACAGTTGCTTTTGTAATAGAGCCGTCAGATTTAACAATAGAAATTTGATTTCCTGCCTGAATTTGTCCTCTGGTAATTTTACCTATTGCAATCCTGCCTGTATATGAAGAATAATCAAGGCTCGTGATACGCATTTGTAGATTTCCTTCGGGATATACTGCGGGTTTAATAGTATCCAGAATAACATCTAGCAAATAACTGACATCGGTTGTAGGTTTATCAAATTCAGGTCCCATCCAAGCCTGTTTGGCTGAACCAAATACAGTAGGAAAATCTAGTTGGTCTTCGCTTGCATCAAGACTATACATAAGATCAAATACCTTTTCTTGAGCTAATTCAGGATTACAATTTGGTTTATCAACTTTATTTATTACAACAATTGGTTTTAATCCTAGTTCTATTGCTTTCTGTAAAACAAATCTTGTTTGTGGCATTGGTCCTTCGAAAGCGTCAACGATAAGTAGAACGCCATCAGCCATATTTAAAACTCTTTCGA
>JAQVEY010000252.1 GCA_028697515.1 Bacteroidales bacterium
ATAGGGATTTCATATTCAGGCTTAAAACCATTATTAACATCTATACCCAGATTTTTTTTGCTTAAATCTCTAATATGTCCAAAACTCGATTTAACAATAAAATCTTCACCTAAAAACTTTTTAATAGTTTTAGCTTTGGCTGGTGATTCAACAATAACAAGATTATTCTCCATCTAAAAAGTAAAATTTATCGTTTGCAAAATAAAGAAATTCATATATGAATTCATAAATTTTTTTAATTTTACGCCATAATTTTTGAATTTATGAAAACGTTAAAAAGTGCAAAAGTAATATATTCTTCCAAGTTTGTTAAAAAATTTACAATTACTTTTTGGGCAGTAATATTATTATTCGTTTTAGGATTGTTTACTTATTTTTTACTACTTTCCCGAGGTACATTTGGTATAATGCCAACATTT
Organism: Bacteroidales bacterium; assembly: GCA_028697515.1. GTDB lineage: Bacteria > Bacteroidota > Bacteroidia > Bacteroidales > ML635J-15 > Bact-19. The sequence goes on from JAQVEY010000252.1 coordinate 420, forward strand.
GAACAGCTTGAGAACCCTGAGGAAAACCTAGCATCAAAGGTTTATTCGAGTGATTTAATCTTGTTGGGGACCTATTTTAGAGAGAATCGTTCAAGAGTATCATATAGTGATTTATCGCCTTATTTAATAAATGCGTTGCTGGCAACAGAAGATATTAGATTTTATAATCATTCCGGAATAGATTTCAAGGCTTTACCGAGGGTTTTTACTGGTATGTTAGGTGGAGGAACTAAGGGTGGAGGGAGTACAATTACTCAACAATTGGCTAAGATGCTCTTCCCTCGACAGGAAAATATGAATAAAATTCAAATGGCTAACAGAAAATTTCAGGAATGGATTATTGCTGTTAGATTGGAAAGGAGCTATACTAAGGAGGAGATCATTGAAATGTATTTGAATAAGTTCGATTTTCTTAATTTGGCTGTTGGTATTGAATCTGCTGCGAGAGTATATTTTGACACAACTCCTGGAGGACTTAACATAACACAATCCGCCATGTTAGTTGGTATGGCAAAAAATCCATCATTGTATAATCCTTTAAAGAGACCCGAACAAACTCTTCAGCGTAGAAATGTTGTTCTGAGTCAGATGTATAAGTATGATTATATTACTAAAGAAGAGTTTGATTCTTTAATTCAAAGGCCATTAGATTTAAAATATCAAAAAGTTGATCATAATATCGGTGCAGCAACCTATTTTAGAGAATTCTTAAGACAATGGCTAACTGCGAACAAGCCCGATATCAATGATTATGTGGATATGCGAGAATATATTGAAGATTCAATAAATTGGGCAATCGATCCTTCATATGGATGGTGTAACAAAAACACAAAACCTGATGGGACACCATATGATATATATAGTGATGGCTTACAAATATACTCAACGATAAACAGCAGAATGCAAAAATACGCTGAAGATGCTGTAAGACAGCATATTGGAGGGTATATACAAGGAGAATTCTACAAAGACCAAAAATCTAATAAAAAGGCGCCTTTCGCATCAACGATGACTGATGAAGAAATTGAGCAAATTATGTATGCATCAATGCGACGTAGCGATAGATGGCGAGAACTTAGAGCAAATGGCTGTCCAGAAGATTCTATTATTTTGTCCTTCAATGAGCCAACTAAAATGAAAGTATTTTCATGGAATGGAGAAATTGATACAGTTATGACCCCAATGGATTCCATTAAGTATTACAAAATGTTTTTACGAGCTGGTTTTATGTCAATGGAAACCAGAACAGGATATGTAAGAGCTTATGTCGGCGGTATTGACTATTCTCATTTTAAATTTGATCAGGTAGTCAAATCCAGAAGACAAGTTGGTTCTACAATAAAACCATTTATTTATTGTTTGGCAATGCAAAATGGTTATTCTCCATGCACAAAAGTTCCTAATGTTGAGGTTACATTTAAATTACCAAAGGGTTCGCCTAAAGAATACTATACACCAAAGTTCTCTCCTTCAAAACTTGATGGTGAAATTATAAGCCTCAAAACAGGATTGGCTTTGTCATTGAATCAGATTTCTGCGTGGGTGTTGAAACAGTTTTCACCTCAGGCTGTAATTTCGATTGCCAAAAAAATGGGCGTTTATAGTCATATAGATCCGTTCCCCTCTATTTGTGTCGGAGCTGCAGAAGTGCTTTTAAGCGAAATGGTTGGTGCGTATTGTACTTTTGGTAATAAAGGAATTTATACTAGGCCAATGTATGTTACTCGTATTGAGGATGAAAATGGAAATGTGTTAGCTACTTTTTTGCCTATTCAATCTGAAGCCTTGAGTGAAGAAACAGCTTATTTAATGATAGATTTGATGAAAGGAGTAGTAAATGAGGGAACTGGTTCCAGATTGAGATTTGTTTATAATATTAATAGTGAATTAGCCGGTAAAACTGGTACTACAAATAATCATTCTGATGGATGGTTCATTGGTATTTCACCTGAATTAACTAACGGAGCATGGGTAGGAGGAGAGGAAAGAAGTATAAGATTTAGATATATTACATTAGGTCAGGGCGCATCATTGGCTTTACCAATATATGGTTTATACATGCAAAAGGTTTATGATGACCCAAATCTGCCTTATTCGAGGGATGCCCATTTTGAAAAACCTAATCAATTATCTGTTGAAATAGATTGTGCAGAATACGATAGAAATAATAAAACAGGTGATTTTAATAATATGTAAATATTAACGGAAAATCTTCGAAGCAAATTCTTTGATGTCATTGACATAAATGATTTTAGAAGTTTTTGATTTAACTTCTGATTTCTGAGAAGCAGATATAAATATATTATTAAAACCTAATCTTTGAGCTTCGCTAACCCTCTTGTCAATAAATGATACAGGTCTAATCTGTCCCGATAAGCCTACTTCTCCAATAAAACAAGAACTTTCTTTTAAAGTTTTATCAAAATATGAAGAAATTACTGCTGCTATAACAGCTAAATCAGAAGCTGGGTCATTAATCTTTAATCCTCCTGCAATATTCAAGAACACATCTTTTTGAATTAGTTTGAGACCAAGTCGTTTTTCTACTACGGCAAGTAGCATTTGAAAACGCCTTGAGTCAAACCCTGTTGCATTCCTCTGGGGAGAACTAAAAACAGCATTCCCAACAAGTGCTTGAATTTCAATTAGTAAACTTCTGTTGCCTTCTGAAATTGTTCCAAATGCAACTCCACTCAAATCAGAGTTGTCTCCAGTTAAAAGTATATTTCCAGGATCGGTAATTTCTTTTATTCCTTCGTTATTCATTTCAAAAACTCCAATTTCGAAGGTTGAACCGAATCTGTTTTTCTTTGGTCGAAGAATTCTGTAAAAATAATTATTGTCTCCTTCAAACTGCAAAACCACGTCAACTATATGCTCTAAGGACATTGGTCCGGCAATATCACCTTCTTTATTAATATGACCAATTAGAATAATTGGAGTAGCTGTCTCTTTTGCAAATTCCTGCAATTGTCTTGTACATTCTCTTATCTGCGAAACCGTCCCAGGAGAGGAACTAAAATCTGCTGAGGCAACAGTTTGAACAGAATCTATTATTACTATGTCTGGACTTAAAGTTTTAATTGTTGCAAGAATTTTTTCAATATTTGTTTCAGTATATATATAACAATCTGTATTGTGTATTCCTATTCTATCTGCCCGAAGCTTTATTTGTGTTTCGCTTTCTTCACCAGAAATATATAGAATTTTATTTGATGATAAATTTAATACAGATTGTAAAATTAATGTCGATTTCCCTATTCCAGGCTCACCTCCAATTAGCACAAGTGATCCTGGTACCAAACCGCCTCCAAGTACTCGGTTTAATTCAGAATAGTAAAGATCAATTCTCTTAAAATTACTGTGTTTGATATCATCTATTTTTTGGGGGGTTCCAGCTACGACATTTGATAAATTAGATTTGTTTTTATCTTCTTTAACTACGATTTCTTCAATAAAAGAATTCCAACTATTACAGTTGGAACACTTTCCAGCCCACTTTGGACTTGTATATCCGCAGTTTTGACAAACAAAAACTGTTTTGGTTTTCTGCATAGTTAGTGTCTACGTATCATTTCGCATCTCAGGTAAGCACCGGCGGTTTCATCATTGGGCAAGCGAAATCTTGTCATTATTAAAATATCATCTTTGAATTTCTCAATTCTGAATAACCCATTCAAATCTGTCAAACCACCAACTTCTGTGCTTCCAGTAATAGTCATTTTCTTTTTGAAAATAGAATTGTCAATTACATATTCGCATGAATCATAAACAATACTATCACCAACAGTAGCCATTCTTACCATGTTTCCGTTAGCATCGAAAGTACATAAAATTGTTCCTGCAGGTCGGGTATCAAAAGTCTGATAATCCCAAGTCCCAACAATTTCATCTGATACATTTGAGCAGCTTGTAGTTAAAATAATTATTGAGATTATTATTAAAATTATGCTTCCTATTTTCATTTATTTATTCTGTTTTAATTTCACAAATATAATTAAATTTTATTTTTTGGAAATATTTTTAATAATATTGGTAGAAGAATATCCCTCAACAAATGGTATAATTTCTACTTTTCCTCCGTGATTAGTCACATATTCAGCACCAACTATCTC
>JAQVEY010000253.1 GCA_028697515.1 Bacteroidales bacterium
CGCCAGGAATAACATTTGCTGTACCCATAGCCATTCCCTTTAAAATTAGTATTATGGCTTGTTTTAAATTCATTTGTAAAATTTTGTGCGAAAATACTTAAATATTACAAGTTTAAAAATTTTTGTTCTCAACAACAATAATTTTGAGTAAAATCATTTTAGCAAATTTAAATTTTATCTAATTATTGTTAAACCCTTTGTTTTGTTTACGATTCTGACTAATGTTAAGTTTAAATAATTTAAAATCATTGAGATGTAGGAGGCTATCACTAAGTTGTTTTTGCTCAATTTATAGCTTTTCTGTTGGCAAAATACTTAATGTGTTTTTGTAGTAGGGGGATTGTAAATAAAGATAGTTCTTATATTACTTCGATTAGCTTACTGAATAATTCAACTATAGCAGGGATAGAAGGTTTTTTAACAAAACACTGTCGATTTTTAACTGTATTTATTGATGATGTTAAATATTTTTTCACTATATTTAAGGAATTTTTAAATATTATTCGTTTAATGTCTTATTATATTTCTTTACAAAAAATCATTGATTTTCGTAAAAACTTACACCGGTTTCCAGAGCTTTCCGGAAGCGAACGTGATACACAAAAAAGGATAATGAAATTCTTAGATAATCTAAATCCGGATGAGTTTATCCTTAATATTGGAGGTTATGGATTAGCATATATTTATGATTCCGGGAAACAGGGTCCTGTTTTATTATTTAGAACAGATGTGGACGCTTTGCCAATACAGGAGAGTAATTCAATCGAATACATTTCCGAAGTTGACCATGTTGCACATTTATGTGGTCATGATGGTCATATTGCTATTTTATGTGGTTTTGCAAATATTGTAAATGAAAGCAGACCAGATAAAGGTAAGTTGGTTTTATTGTTTCAGCCTGCCGAAGAAACTGGCAAAGGTGCAAAATCTGTAATCAATGATTCTAAATTTCATAAAATTAAACCTGACATTTCGATAGCTTTGCATAATCTACCAGGATTTAAATTAAATACTGTTTATTCACGTGATTTGGCTTTTGCCTCAGCATCAACAGGATTTATATTAAAACTTAAAGGCTTATCATCTCATGCGGCTTATCCCGAAAACGGGAATAATCCAGATAGATGTATTGCCGAGCTTATAGAAAGATATAATACAATCTCATCGGAAATTAAATTTGATGATTTTGTTTTAATTACAATAATACACATTAAACTAGGGGAAGTAGCATTTGGTACTTGTCCGGGCGAAGCAATTCTTATGCTGACAATTAGATCTTATCTGAATACGGATATGATTATACTTAAGCAAAATCTTGAAAGTATAACAGAGCAAATTTGTAATTCTCATTCGATAAAATTTAGCTATGAATATACTGAAGATTTTCCGGCAAGTATAAACGATAATCAATGTGTTAAAATATTAAGAACTGTTTGTGGCGAGAATAATATAGAATATGTAGATTTAGAAGCACCTTTTAGATGGAGTGAGGATTTTGGTCATTTTAGCCAAATTTCAAAGTCTCTTTTGTTTGGAATAGGATCGGGCATTGAGCATCCACAGTTGCATAACGAGAATTATGATTTTCCTGATGAAATTATTCAGACAGGAATAAATGTTTTTAACGGAATTTATAAAAAGTACTTACAAAATAATGAATAACACTTCTTATATTGAAATTAGCAAGAAAGCATATTTGAACAATATTAAGTTTTTACAAAAAGTAGTTGGTAAACAAACAAAAATATGTTCTGTAATAAAAGGTAATGCTTATGGTCATGGTTATGCTAATATTATTCCATTAGCAGAGGATTGCGGGATAAGACATTTTTCGGTTTTTTCTGCCTTTGAAGCGATGCAGGCATATCCATTTTTATCTGCAAAATCTCAGTTAATAGTTTTGGGCTATATTACGAACGATCAGCTAGAATGGGTAATTGAAAACAATATTGAGTTTTATGTTTATAATTTGCAAATATTACAGTCAGCAATAGGAATTGCAAAAAAAAAGAAAATAACTGCAAAAATCCACATCGAATTAGAAACAGGTTTAAATAGAATCGGAATTGATCTGGAATATTTTGATGAATTAATTCACACAATTCAAGAAAATAGAAAATTTGTTGAAGTTATAGCTTTATGTACACACTTTGCAGGAGCCGAAAGTATTGCAAATTATCATAGAGTAAAGAATCAATTAATTCTATTTAAAAAGTATCATAAGTATTATCTCTCAAAAGGGATAGTTCCTGAAATGTTACATACTGCCAGCTCATCAGCTGCACTTATTTATCCTGAAACAAGATTTGATATGGTTCGAATAGGGATTGCTCAATATGGTTACTGGCCTACACAAGAGGTTTTAATTAGCAGATACAATAAGTTCGGGGATCAAGAATGCAGCTTAAAACGTGTTATAAGTTGGAAAACCGAAATTATGGAGATTAAAGCTGTTAAACGTGGTGTTTTTATTGGTTATGGAAATAGTTTTCAGGCTTCACGCGATATGTTAATTGCAATAATTCCGGTTGGTTATAATAACGGATACAGCCGGTCTTTAAGTAATAGAGGACATGTTTTGATACATGGAAAACGTGTTGATATTTTGGGCGTTGTAACAATGAATACGATTTCGGTTAATATAACCTATCTACGAGATGTAAGAATCGGAGATGAAGTAGTACTAATTGGCAATCAATTGAAAAACAAAATATCTGTAGCCTCTTTTGGTGAAATGAGTAATTATCTAAATTATCAGGTTCTTGCAAGATTACCAGACAATATTCCAAGATATGTTGTTGACTGAAGAAGATTTAAGATATTTTATTAACATTTTAAGGACTACTTAACTTAAAAGATTTGACTGCCTTATATGTATTGCAAATTATAGATTGTTTTTAAAACGACAATAACTGAAAGGAAAACAAAATTAGATATCCTCTTTTGGGTTTGTTTTTTAGAATATAAGTTTGTTGTCTCTGTAAGTTAATTTTTTAATCTGAAAATCATTCATAATGTCAAATATTTTATCTATATTTGTTGTGAATCAAGTTATATGTCAATTTATGAAAAAACTATTATTCCTTAGCATATTCATTTTCTTTGGAACAGCAATTTTTGCAAAACCTCTTTCTAATCAAGAGATTGAATATTTTGTAAAGACCTTTTATCAAATCAATTTTAAGAATGTTGATTTAACGAAATCTACCACTGAGCAAAAAATCTTTTCAAACAATTATCATGCAATTAGCATCTTTTATTTTGAATCTGGAGGTTTTGTGGCTATGAGTACCGATGATTGCTTTCCGGCTGTTGTGGCATATTCCTTAAATGGCGAGTATAGTCCACAAAAAATGTCAGAGACTGAATCTTTATGGTATCAAAATATTGGAGCTGAAATGAAGAAAACCGTTGAAAGTGACATTTATGCAAATATGGCAAGTCACGTTTCTTGGGAAAAGTTACAAAATGAAGAATTTTTAGTTAATCAATCAAAATCAACTCAACTTTTAACCACTCGTTGGGGCCAAGGCTGTTACTACAATACATTATGTCCCGAAGATGAAAATGGACCTTGCGGACATACAGTTACTGGCTGCGTTGCAACTGCAATGGCACAAATTATGAAATATTGGAATTATCCGCAGTTTGGGTTTGGATCTCATTCGTACGACCACCTAGTGTATGGGACTCTTTCTGCAGATTTTGGAACAACCGAATACCTTTGGGCTCAAATGCCTGATGAAATTACCGAAGAAAACAATGCTCTTGCAACTTTAATGTATCATTGTGGTGTAGCGGTTAATATGAATTATGCAGCAACAAGCTCTGGCGCTGGCGTAAATACAAATACATTTGTCGATTACTTTAATTATTCTGCAAATCTATCTTATGTTCATAAATCAACATATAGTGACGAGGATTGGAAAGATATGTTAAGAAATCAAATTGATAATGGCTTCCCAATGTTATATATAGGCTTTTCTGAAGTCATTCCTGAAGGACATGCCTGGGTACTTGATGGATACGATATTGATGATTACTTTCACTTTAATTGGGGCTGGGATTCTGATGGCGCATATTATTTGCTGGATGATAACTTTTTTCCTTTATCGCAGTGTGCTTTAATCAATGTTTTTCCTAAACATGAATGTGATATTAACTTGGGCGAAATAATTCATCCGATTAATATGACATACACCGAACCAACTTATATAAGTGTTGTTGTTGAGAATTATGGAAGTAATACGGCTTCAAATATTCCCGTTTCTTATACTGTTGATAACGAAGATCCTGTTACAGAGATTATTTCCGAAACCTTGAATCCCGGCGAATCTATTGTTTATCAGTTTGCACAGACTTACGACTTTTCGCAAACTGCTGGTGGAGTTTATAATCTAAAGATATACTCGGATTTGGTATGTGAAACATATCGCTTAAATGATACTGTTTCTCAAAATGTGGTAAATGTTATGTGTGCCGATATTCCTTATCAAATTAGTGAAGGAGGTGATGATA
>JAQVEY010000254.1 GCA_028697515.1 Bacteroidales bacterium
CGATTGGCTCCGGGAAATGTTTTTAAAAAGAAAAAATTGCTATTTAGATCTTTGAGATTTTTTGTAAAAAGTAAGTTGGTCAACAAATTACCGATTACCGATTACCGATTACTGATTACTGATTACAAATTACCGATTACATCTAACTAGTGCATAATAAAATAAAAAATTGATAATATGGATCTTGTAACACCAGGAATTGGGCTTATATTTTGGACAGGGATTATTTTTGCAGTTTTATTATTTGTCTTGACAAAATTTGCCTGGAAACCAATTAATAAAATGATTTCCGCACGTGGACAGAGTATCGAAGATGCTTTGAATCAGGCAGAGAAAGCAAGAGAAGAAATGAAGCAACTTCAGGCCAGCAACGAAAAGATTATGGCAGAAGCACGGCTCGAAAGGGATAAAATGATGAGGGAAGCCAAGGAACTTAAAGACCAAATAGTATCTGAAGCAAAATCTGAAGCACAAAAAGAAGTCGAAAAATTGAAGAAATCAGCAACATTAGAAATTACTGCTCAAAAATCAGCAGCAATGGAAGAAATGCGAAATCAGGTTTTAGATTTATCTGTATTGGTTGCAGAAAAAGTACTCAGAAAAGAACTTAAATCAAAACCAGATAACGAAAAGCTCGTTGATGAATTACTAAAAGATGTAAAGTTTAACTGATTATGAATCAAAGTAAAATCTCGGTAAGATACGCAAAAGCGATTTTTGAAGCTTCAGGAGAAAAAAATGTACAGAAGGAAGTTTTTACTGATTTTATATTAATCAGAAATGCTATTCGTGAAAATAAGGATTTTGACGAAATAATCTCAAGTCCGGTAATTAAACCTTCTGAGAAAAAATTTTTATTAAATAATGTTTTCAAGTCTGTTGTAAATGAATTGACAATGAAGTTTCTAGAAATGATTGTTAGTAACAGTCGTGAAAAGTATATTGTTGACATTGCAAGAGTTTATTCGGACTTATATCATAAAGAACACAATATAAAAGAAGTTATTCTTACTACTCCTTTTGGTATTGATGAAAACACTAAAGAAAGTCTTGCCAAGACAGTGGCAGATTCTTTTAACTCAGGAGTTGAAATTAAAGATCAAATCAATGCTGATATGATAGGAGGTGTAATAATCAGGATTGATAATTTACAACTTGATTTGAGTGTTGCAACACAATTAAGAGAAATAAAAGAATCTTTAAAGACAAAGGAATACGAAAGAAAATTATAAAAACAAAATAAGTTATTAATTATGGCAGATATTAAACCATCGGAAGTTTCAAGAATTTTAAAACAGCAGTTGGAAGGCCTAGCGTCAAAAACCAGTCTCGAAGAAGTTGGAACGGTTTTGCAGGTTGGTGACGGTATAGCACGTATTCATGGATTAGATAATGTTCAATCTAATGAACTTATTGAATTCGAGAATGGTGTAAAAGGAATTGTCCTGAATCTTGAAGAGGATAATGTTGGAGCTGTGCTTTTAGGACATAGTGATGATATAAAAGAAGGTAATGTTGTAAAAAGACTAAGACGTATTGCCTCTATTATGGTCGGTGAACAAGTATTAGGTAGAGTAATTAATACAATCGGAGATCCTTTGGACGGTAAAGGCCCTATTGGAGGAGAACTTGTTGAAATGCCGCTTGAGAGAGTTGCTCCGGGAGTTATATTTCGTCAACCGGTAAACGAACCTTTGCAAACAGGTATAAAAGCTATTGATTCAATGATACCGATTGGAAGGGGTCAGCGTGAGTTGATTATTGGTGACCGTCAAACAGGGAAAACTGCTATTGTTATTGATACTATTATTAATCAAAAACAATATTATGATAAAGGAGAACCTGTTTATTGCATCTATGTAGCAATAGGTCAGAAGGGTTCAACAGTTGCCAGCATTGCGAAAACTCTCGAAGAGGCAGGAGCAATGGATTATTCGGTTATTGTTACAGCATCAGCATCAGACCCAGCAGCTATGCAGTTTTATGCTCCTTTTGCAGGTTGTGCAATTGGTGAATACTTCCGCGATACAGGTCGTCCTGCATTGATTATTTATGATGACCTGTCAAAACAAGCAGTTTCGTATCGTGAAGTGTCTCTCTTGTTAAGAAGACCTCCGGGACGTGAAGCTTATCCTGGTGATGTATTCTATTTGCATTCAAGATTACTTGAGAGAGCAGCTAAAATTATTAAGTCTGATGAAATTGCTGCAAATATGAATGACTTACCCGAATGTCTAAAAGGCAAAGTTAAAGGAGGAGGGTCATTAACTGCCTTACCTATTATCGAAACTCAGGCTGGTGATATCTCGGCATATATTCCTACAAACGTAATTTCGATTACTGATGGACAGATATTTTTAGAATCAGGTTTGTTTAATGCCGGTGTTCGTCCTGCTATTAACGTAGGGATTTCGGTTTCGCGTGTTGGAGGAAATGCACAGATTAAGTGTATGAAAAAAATTGCAGGTACTTTGAAAATTGATCAGGCTCAGTTCAGAGAACTCGAAGCTTTTTCAAAATTCGGTTCGGACCTCGATGCAGTAACTCTTTCAGTAATTGACAAAGGAAGAAAGAATGTTGAAATACTTAAACAAGGAGAACATTGTCCTGTAAAAGTTGCCGATCAAGCTGCAATTATTTATTGTGGAACTAATGCTTTGTTAAAAGATGTTCCTATTAGTAAGGTAAAGGACTTTGAAGAGGAATATATAAGCTTTCTTAATGCAAGTCATAAAGAAATAATGTTAAGACTCGAAAAGGGTGAGCTGAGTGAAGATATCACCGATGTTCTGATAAAAGTGGCTAAGGAATTTTCTGCTAAATATAAAAATTAATTCTGATAATGGCGGGACTTAAAGATATAAGAAACAGAATAACTTCGGTAAAATCAACCAGACAGATTACTTCTGCCATGAAAATGGTGTCGGCAGCCAAGTTAAAAAAGGCTCAAGACAGGGTTGTGCAAATTCGTCCCTATGCTATGAAACTAAGGGAAGTTTTGACTGAAGTTAGTTCTGGATTGAATAAAGATCATGCAGGTGTTTATAATGAAAATCGTAAAACTGAAAATGTTCTTATAGTGTTGATGGCCTCTAACAGAGGGTTGTGCGGAGCTTTTAATTCAAATATTTGCAAAAAATCGCTTCAACATATTACAGATAATTATTCTGCCTTGGCCGAACAACATAAGATAAAGTTTTACTGTATTGGCAAAAAGGCTGTGGATTTTATCAAAAAAACCGAATTCGAAATTCTTGATAGTAGTAATGAAATTTTTGATAATCTTAGTTTTGCAAATACAAATATTATCGCAACTAAGTTGATGAAACTTTTTACAGACAAATCTTTTGATAGAATAGATATTGTTTATAACAGTTTCAAAAATGCTGCAATACACGAACAGAGAGTTGAGAAATTTCTTCCTATGGCATTGGAAATAGAAGAAAGAGCCAATCCTTCTGAGTATATTTTTGAACCGGGTATAGATAAAATTATGGAAGAAATGATTCCAAAATCATTAAAGATTCAACTTTTCCGTTCAATTCTTGATAGCAATGCCGCTGAACATGGTGCCCGAATGACTGCTATGCATCAGGCAACCGATAATGCTACGGAGCTAATAAAAGATCTTACACTAATGTATAATAAAGCCAGACAAGCTGCTATTACAGGTGAAATACTTGAAATTACCAGTGGAGCAAATGCTCTTAAAGGATAAAATCACAAACCGGCCTCAGCCGGTTTTTTTTATTAATGCCTACAACATTCTGATTTTAAAACCTAATACAACGAAATCGAATTATTAATTGTCTGACGATTGTAAACCATTTTAATGATATTTTTTCTTTTAAAAAATTATAGCCATGAAAAAGAATTTTGCAATTACAATTTTTATCACAATGCTAAGTTTTTACACTTGGGGGCAATGCTCCAATCCTAATGCCGGTGATGATGTAGATGTTTGCGGGTGTGCAGTAAGCTTAAATGTGCAAAATGCAACAACAGGTTCTTGGGCAGCCTATTTGGAAGGAAGTCCTGTTTCAGTAAGTTATTGGCCTGACAACACAGCTACTTCAATAGATGTTACTGTTGCAGACTTTGTCGAACCATTGTTACAACTGGATTTTGTCTGGACAGACGATAGCGGACCATGTACCGATACAGTAGTAGTAAGTTTTTATCGAAAACCACAGCCTTTTGCCGGATTGGATGATGCTGTTTGCGGAAATAATTATCAACTCGAAGGATCGTATGAAATAACCGAGAGTGCGGGTTATACACCAACCGGAGTATGGTCAGTTTATAATCATCCAGCGGGAGCTGCCGCTAATATAAATCAAATGAATAATGATACAGCACAGGTTACAGTTAGTCAAGTTGGGATTTGGAATTATGTAATTAGGGAGAATAACTCATTATTGGCTTCATGTTATTCAACGGACACAGTTCAAATTGAATTTGTCGAAATTCCGGTTGTATATGCGGGCGAGGA
>JAQVEY010000255.1 GCA_028697515.1 Bacteroidales bacterium
TTATTACCTTTGTTAAAAATAATATATGAAAAGTTTTGTAATTAATCAACCTGATTCTTTTTTTCTTATTGCAGGACCTTGTGTGGTGGAAAATGAAGAAATCACTTTTGCAACAGCTTCAAAATTAAAACTAATTTGTGATAAGTTAGCTATTCCCTTTATTTTCAAAGCATCGTACCGCAAAGCTAATCGTAGCAGCATAAATTCTTTTACTGGTTTAGGAGATATTGAAGCTATTCAAATTTTGAAAAAAGTAAAATCAGAACTTGGAGTCGCAATTTGTACCGATATACATTTACCTGAAGAAGCCGAAATGGCAGCAGAAGTTGCAGATATTCTACAAATTCCAGCATTTTTGTGTCGGCAAACCGATCTGTTAATTGCAGCCGCTAAAACAGGAAAGTACATTAATATAAAAAAAGGTCAGTTTTTATCACCAGAAGCTATGAAATTTGCAGCTCAGAAAGTTGTAAATGAGGGAAATAATAATGTAATGCTGACTGAACGCGGTACTACTTTCGGCTATCAGGATCTTGTTATTGATTTCAGAAGTATTCCTAAAATGAAAGAATTTGGCTATCCCGTTATTTTAGATGTTACTCATAGTTTACAACAACCTAATCAAAATTCAGGAGTAACAGGAGGACAACCCGAAATGATTGAATATATGGCAAAAGCTGGAATAGCTGTTGGTGTTGACGGTCTGTTTATTGAGACGCATCCCGACCCTAAAAATGCTAAATCTGACGGTGCAAATATGCTCAAACTTGATTTAGTGGAAAATTTACTTGAAAAATTAATTAGATTAAAGAAATCACTTTGACAGTCCAAGATCTCCCTGATTAAAACTTAAAGGCAACAAATCCTCAATGGAATTAAATATCAATACTGATTTCTTTGAAGCTAATAACACTTTGATTGGTTTTTTAAATCTCATTTCACTTTCGGCCAAAGCTTGACGACACGAACCACAAGGAGAGATATTTTGTTCAATAACATTACCTTCTGAATCTACAACCACAACAGCTATCGCCGTAATCGACGATTCAGGATAGTTTGCATTAGCATAAAACATAGCAACTCTTTCGGCACATAATCCCGAAGGATATGCTGCATTTTCCTGATTATTGCCTTTAACAACCAAACCATTACTCAATAATACTGCAGAACCGACTCGAAATTGTGAATATGGAGCATAAGCATTAGACGCTGAGTCTATAGCAATATTTACTAGACTCTTGTCTTCTGGAGTTAATTCTTCAGGTTTATATTCTTTAAACCTTATTAATAGTTCTCTTTCTTTCATCATTTAAATAATTATTCAAAGATAATCATTATTCTAAAACAAAGCAATCTTGATTAGACTTTTACAGTCAGAAAATTATCAATAAAAGAAATGTAATACAAATTAATGAAAATATTTAAAATATTATTTATATCTTTACAATTGGTATATTTATATACTAAATAAGTTAAAATAGAGTATTAATCAAATTTGAAAATTATGAAAAAAATTCTACTATTTGTAATGACATGTTTTTTTATAACATCTTATTACGCACAGCCATCTGAAACAGTAATGATAAACAAGATTAAAAGTTCGAATACAAGTGGTAATTTATTAAATGTTGAATTGCTTGGTAGTGGAACTTCGGAAAAAGTTTTTGAAGATAATGCTTGGCACACATACTACCGCCGAAGCTATAAGACCAAATCAAAAACGGATTATCCAGGAATCTTTTTTATTTATTTTGGATCAATACAGTATGAATTAGTCGGAGGTGCTTATCAGTATGATAGAATGCTTGTCGGAGAATGGCATTACGAAGGCGTCCCTGATCCTAACAAAGAAGAAATACTGGCTTTATTAAATTCAGATTTAATCAAATATCTTGGGCGAAATACTTATAATGATATCGTTGGTGATTTGTCAGAAATAACTTTTCCTGATGATGTTAAGTTTCATTGGCATGAATTAACATCAGTTTCCTTTTTAACCAATGTTACATATTCCGAAAAAATCTCCTATACAGAGGTACGAAAAGCAGAACATACAATAGAAGTGAGACTTTATGCGGATGAATTTAAAGGTCCTTGGAAAAGTTTTCTATCAACAAAAAAAGATGATGGCTCGACAAAAAATTCAGGTGAAATCATTAAATATACTGCCGAAGAAATGGCTCAAATGAAAACTCTTTCAGAATTGGATGAAGAGAATGCTGCAAAAGCATATACAAGTAGTTTGCCTGAGGTTGAAGAAATCCCTAGTTTTGAATCCGACAAACAATTGTTTTATTATGTACATGAGATAATTATGACTAAACCAACTGAAGAAGTTAAAGCTTATCTTTTTAAAATGCTCGAAAAATCTTGTTTCGAAGACAATAGTACTGTTTTGCTAAAATCTTGGGCACAAAAGTGGTATGATAATATTGGTTCAAACCATCAGGCATATATAAATGCACATTGTTTGTATCCAACAGTAAAAGCCTATCAAAGCGGTATGATTACTTTTTATGATAGAGAAAACACACGAATGCTGAGAATAGTTGGCGTAGAACAGGATGGAACATTTAAACTCAGAGAAATTGCCTTTTATCCTGCTTCATCTACAGATATTGAAAGAATGAAAAATAATGATAATAATTGTGGCGAAAAACCCGATTTAACTGTTCGTAAAATAATGTCTTATGAAATTGGGGACAAAGTCATTGGCAAATTCTCAAATGGCGATTTCCCTGGTTCTATCGAAAATATAGATCCTTATAATCCTGACAGATACTACTTTAAGTTAGAATCTAACGGTAAAGGTTATTGGATGGACGAAGTGAATCTTATGCCTAATGACAATCCTAAAGAATCTGAAATAAAAAGCGACAATAATACTGATAATAACACAGAAGAACCAACTAATACAGAGACTGTTTTTAATGTTGGCGATAAGGTGATTGTAAATTCAAATCAAGGCAAAAAGAAAGGAAAAATTATAAAATATGCTAGTAATAAGTACTTGGTTAAATTTATTGATCCCCGTTATGGAGATACTTGGGTTTCAAAAGCAAATCTTGAGAAAGAATAGCTAATATTTTATTACAACTATAACATAGGCTCTTTAGATAGAGCCTTTTTTATATTTGGAAGAATAGATAATTTTTAATTATCTGTAAATCATTCCGACAATTTTTAAACAAATATTATCTTTGTGAAAAATTTCGTTATGTACGATGCATTAAATGCGATGGATTCTGCAAACCTGAATTTTAGTCAGGGTGGATTATTAGTATTAAATATTGCTATTGCTGTAATTATGTTTGGGGTTGCTCTTGAAATACAAATTCAACATTTTAAAGATTTGTTGCTCAACCCAAAACCCGTAATAGTTGGCTTTCTTTCTCAATTTTTATTACTACCCATATTAACTCTTTTGCTGGTTTTAGCATTTTGGAACAACATTACAGTTGGAGTTGCTATGGGAATGATTTTAGTTGCATCATGCCCTGGTGGAAATATCTCTAATTTCTTGTCAACTCATGCAAAAGGAAATCCTGCCTTATCTGTATCTCTAACTGCAATTGCAACAAGTTTAGCATTATTTTTAACTCCTTTTAATTTCTATCTTTATGGCAAATTATATAAAATTTTAGGTCCTTGGTCTGATAATCAACTCTTAAGAGAATTAAGTATAAATCCTGTTGATATGTTTGTCACTGTTTTAATTCTCTTAGGAATTCCAATTATTCTAGGTATGTTGACAAATCATTATTTACCTAAATTCACAGATAAAATTAAAAAACCGATAAAAGCATTCTCTCTTATATTTTTTATGGGTATGGTGGTAATGATGTTTGCTAATAATTACAATTATTTTATTCAGTATATTGCATGGATTTTACTAATAGTGTTTATTCATAATGCAATTGCCTTAAGCTCTGGATTTGGTTTTGCGAAATTATTTAAATTGAGCCCCCAAAATTGTAAAACAATCTCAATTGAAACAGGTATTCAAAACAGTGGACTTGGTTTGGTTTTACTGTTTAACCCCAAAATTTTCCCACAAGACCTTGCATTAGGAGGAATGATGATTGTTACTGCATGGTGGGGAATCTGGCATATTTTATCAGGTTTAACAATTTCAACAATATGGCGAAAAAAGACGATTTAGACAAATATAAAAACCTATATAAATTCTCAAAATTATGGGCATTTAGCAGTATCTATGTTACGGCTCTGCATAATTTGTTCTATAAAAACATTATTGTAGAAGGACTTGAAAACATACCTAAAAACGGACCAATTATTTTTGCTCCAAATCATCAAAATGCATTGATGGATCCTCTTGCTGTACTATTTACCAGTAAAAAACAAATAGTCTTTTTAGCAAGAGCCGATATTTTCAAAAACAAATTCATTGCAAAATTCCTCACTTTCTTAAAGATTCTTCCTGTTTTTAGAATAAGGGACGGTAAAGAAAACTTAACTAATA
>JAQVEY010000256.1 GCA_028697515.1 Bacteroidales bacterium
GCGTAACTTAGTGAAACCTATTTCTTTGTGTCCTTTGTGTTTTATTTTTCTCCACGTACGTTTGTGTTAAATTATTGCAATTCATTTTCTTTATTTTAATTTTGCATAATAATTTAAGTTTTCGATATTGACAAACAAGAAAAAAATCATCAATGACCCTGTACACGGTTTCATAAATATCCCTGGTGGAATAATTTACGAGCTTATTGAACATCCTTATTTTCAGCGTTTAAGACGAATAAAACAACTTGGTTTATCGTTTCTTGTTTATCCTGGAGCTGTTCATACACGTTTTCAACATGCCATTGGCTCAATGCACCTTATAGGAATGGCAATTGAAGTAATACGAAGTAAAAATCACGAAATTACAGAAGAAGAGTCAGAAGCTGCTAAAATAGCAATTTTGTTACATGATATCGGACATGGTCCTTTTTCGCATGCTCTAGAAAACTGTTTTACCCCAGGCTTGCATCACGAAGATCTTAGTTTATTGTTTATGCAAAAACTTAATACTGAGTTTGACAACAAGTTAGATTTAGCTATCAAAATCTTTAAAAATCAATATCATAAAAAATTTCTACATCAACTGATATCAGGCCAACTTGATATGGATAGGCTTGATTATTTAAAAAGAGACAGTTTTTTTACCGGAGTTTCAGAAGGTGTTGTTGGTTCAGAAAGAATTATTAAAATGCTTCAAATTGTTGATGATAATCTTGTAGTTGAATCAAAAGGTATTTATAGTATAGAAAAGTTTTTAATCGCTCGCCGACTTATGTACTGGCAGGTCTATTTACATAAAACTTCTTTAATTGCGGAACTTCTTCTGTCGGCATTTATCAAACGTTTAAAATATCTTTTTGAAAAAAATAATTTAAAAACTAACAATCCATATATAGACCTATTAATAGACAATAATAAAAATCATCACGAAAATAATATTATTAATAACTTTTCGATGATTGACGATTATGATATTGTATATCTTTTAAAACAAAATATTTATTCTGAGGATAAAATTCTTTCCCATTTATCTGATAGCATATTAAACCGAAAATTTCCTAAAATACTCATAAGTAAAGAAAAACCTGAAGACAGTTATATTGATTCATTGAAACAAAAAGCCAAAAGCATTTATCAACTTACAGATGAGGAGCTTACTTATTTCATCTTTACTGGAGAGGTTTCAAATAATGCATATACTTATGCAGATGAACGTATTAATATACTTTATCCAAACAAATTAACGGATATTTCAGAAGCCTCAGATATGTTAAATATTTCTGTATTGGGAAAAATTGTAAAAAAATATTATGTTTGTGCTCCTAAAGATGTTATTAATTTAAGTGTTTGAAAATGAAATTTACTGCTGGGCAGATAGCCTCTATCTTAAATGGAAAAATCGAAGGTGACGAAAATGCTGTTGTAAATTGCTTTTCGAAAATTGAAGAAGGAAAACCAGGATCATTATCATTTTTGGCTAATCCCAAATACACTCATTACATTTATGAAACAGAAGCTTCTGTTGTCTTAATAAACAATGACTTTGTTCCTCAGAAAAAAGTAAAAGCAACTTTAATAAGAGTTGAAGACGCTTATAAATCAATAGCTGTGTTACTTGATATCTATAACAAAATGACAGAAATACCTGTTGGAATAGAAAAACAGTCATTTGTTCATAAAAAAGCCTTCCTCGGAAAAGATGTATATATTGGTGCTTTCAGCTATATCGGAAAAGATGTAAAAATTGGAAATAAAGTACAAATATATCCAGGTTGTTATGTTGGTAATAACGTAATCATTGGTGACAATTGTATTATTTATCCCGGCGTCAAATTATATTACAATACTGTTGTTGGAAAAAACTGTACAATACATGCAGGTTGTGTAATCGGAGCTGATGGATTTGGGTTTGCTCCCAACAACGGCGATGCATTTATGAAAATTGCCCAGATTGGAAATGTAATCATCGAAGATAATGTTGAATTAGGTGCTTTGGTAACAATTGACAGAGCAACAATGGGATCCACTATTATCAGAGCGGGAGTTAAACTTGACAACCATAATCATGTCGCTCACAATGTGGAGATTGGTAAAAACACCGTTATTGCAGCTCAATCAGGAATTGCGGGAACTACAAAAGTAGGCGAAAATTGTATGATTGGTGGTCAAGTCGGAATTAGCCCTCATATAACAATTGCAAATGGAACGAAAATCTCTTCCCAATCGGGCATTTCGAATAATGTATTGAAAGAAGACAGTCTTTTAATGGGAGCTCCTGCTTATGACATAAGGGCGTATCACAAGTCTTATATACATTTCAAAAATCTTGACGATATTGTTAAAAGACTTGAGAGCTTAGAAAAGAAATTGTCGGAGAAATAAAAATGTGATACTCCTGACTTTGTTACATCACAAATTGTTTTTTATTAAATTAGGCGAAGGAGTAGGCTAAGGCTAAGGTATTTTTACTGCTGTTTTGTACTTCATCAAGGCGAAGGAAAAGGTTTCTTCACTGCTGTTTTGTACTTCGAATGTTCGATTGTTCGTCTGTTCGATTATTCGTCTGTTCGATTATTCGTCTGTTCTGGCTTCAAAATTCAAGGCTGAGGCGAAGGCGAAGGTTTCTTTGCTGCTGGTTCGTACTTCATCAAGGCTAAGGAAAAGGCTAAGGCGAAGGTTTCTTTGCTGCTGTTTTGTACTTCATCAAGGCTAAGGAAAAGGCTAAGGCGAAGGTTTCTTTACTGCTGGTTCGTACTTCATCAAGGCTAAGGAAAAGGCGAAGGCGAAGGTTTCTTTGCTGCTGTTTTGTACTTCATCAAGGCTAAGGAAAAGGCTAAGGCGAAGGTTTCCTCACTCCAACGCGAGTGCTTCGATAAACTCAGCAACAAACTCGCGCTTGAGTTTCGTTTTTAATTTAATAAGGAAAAAGCGAAGGTTTCTTTACTTAATCTTTGCTATATTCGTTATATTTGTGGTTTGATTATGCACCACAAGAATATTTTTAATACACCATCTTACTTAGCACTATGGCATGTTTTTCGGCGATTTTTTTCCCTGTAAGGTTAAACATCTCAACATAGAGAATATAAATCCCTGCTGGACAAATATTGTTTCCCTTATCAAATCCATCCCAGAAAACATTTCCTTCCATTGCAAGCATTTGATTATTAAGTAGATAGGTTATAAATCTGCCATCAGAACTATATATTGCCATGGTAGCTGTATATCCCGGTTCATCAAGTTTATAAGAAATTGTCAACCTGTCATTGTAACCGTCATTATCGGGCGAAAAGGCTTCAGGACTTAAACTAATTGTGGTCTCAGTAACAATTTCTGATGAGAATTGTGAATTTTTATATCCTGGTGTTGCAAATCCAGCCGTTTGAGAGGCCGAATGCCAGTTTGATTCGTCTGCTGAACTACGATTGAAATTTATCCTTTCTAAAGAAACGCCATCATCAGAGGCAAGTAATTTATAATGTTGCTCATCTGTATAATAAACAATGTCAATCTCGTTTAAAAATCTGTCAGACAACAAAATATTTCCCTCATCATCTGCCATTGATGGTAAATTGTCACATTCAAATAAATTCTCGGGATATGGAACATAATAATTGTCAATCAAAAATTCTGTATCTTCTGATATTACGCAATACTCACCTGGTTCCATCAAACGACTTATAGTGCTTATTAAATAAGAATCTTTAATCTCGCCAAGCTCATCTTTATTGCAAAACCACAGATGTTTAAGATCTAATATCTTATCTGAATTGTTGTATAATTCCACAAAATCCTCGCCACCAGAAAGAGGATTAAACAGAATTTCATTTATAACAATATCACCTGCAACAACAGAATCGGCAATGGCAAATCGAAAAGAAGAATTTGCAAGGACTTTATTTCCAGCACAATCTCTTATGCTGTCTTTTATATTCAAATAGTATAATTTCCCTATTTCAAATTCTCCGTCAAATTTCATTGTTATTATTGAGAAATCTGGTTCGGCAGCACTTATCCAAACAGGATTACCAAATTCTTCAACTTCAAAATTCAATACATCATTAGCAAACTCAGATTTTAGAATTTCGCTAAAATACACTACTAGGGTATCGGGCATTATTGCTTCTGCTGCGATAGGATATGGTAATGTTAAATCAGGATTGCTACCATTTATAGAATTGACGACTCCCGGAGTTCCTCCTGAAATATGTTCGCTTGCTCTCCAGTTTTCCGCCCCTTCACAGACATTATTCAAATCAATCATTTCCAGAGAATATCCTCCGTTTTTCTTAAAATTGTCCTGATACCAGGTGTCGCTGTATGTAACAGTATGAACGATATTATTATTTTTGTCTCTGAGTGTTAAGACCGCACCTCCATTTGTCAAAGCGGGAAAACTTTCTACTCCTGCAACATTCAGCAAATCATCGAACAAAGCCAAATTATCTTGATGACATAATACCAGATA
>JAQVEY010000257.1 GCA_028697515.1 Bacteroidales bacterium
ATTAAATAATATCTTATGAAAGTTTTATCCTCTATTTTAGTATTGGTTTTAATGAGTATTTTTGTTTACGGACAAAGTTCATGGACAAAAATCAATTCTTCGATATCTGAAGATTATAAAATTGAAATTTTGGAAAGTTCCACTGAAGGAATGATTATTAAATTAAATGTCAATTCATACCGTTTTGACGAAGTAGAAACACCCAACGGGACAGAGATTGTGGTAAAAAGTCCAAGTTGTCCGAATATTTATAAAAAAGGAGCTCCTGATTTACCATTTCTTACAACAGCTATTGCTATACCCGATAAAGGTGGGTTCAAATACGAGGTTTTGTCATCCGAATTTATCTCAATCAATAATTTAAGCATTGCTCCATCGAAAGGTACAATCTATAGAAATGTTGATCCCAAAACTGTTCCTTACGAATATGGTATGGAATATCAAATAAATGAATTCTTTCCATTTGAAAACTGTGAAATAACTGAACCCTACATTATCAGGGATGTTCGTGGCAGTAATTTAAAATTTTATCCTTTTGTTTATAATGCAATCAATAAAGAATTAAAAATCTATACTGAGATTATAGTTAGAATTAAGTTTACAGATGATAGTTTTATTAATGAAATTAGTTCAACAAAAAATCTAAGAAATGATGAATTTAATACTATTTATAATAGTTTGTTTTTGAATTACAGTTCATCAGCTAAATATACTCCTGTTGAAGAAGGAGCTCCAGGCACAATACTTATAATTTCGGCAGACGAATATGCAGAAGCAATGAATGATTATATAACATGGAAACATGAAAAAGGGATTCAGACCGAACTTGTTCTAATGAGTGAAATTGGCACTACAGCAACTCAGGTAAAAGCATATATACAGAACTACTTTGACACCGAAAATCTCTCTTATGTGCTACTCGTTGGTGATGCTGATGATGTTCCTACTATGTCGATAAGTGGTCAAGATTCTGACAATGGATATGCATATCTTGCAGGAGATGATGGCTATGCTGACGTTTTGATTGGAAGATTCTCGGGAAATACTATTGCAGACATAGAAACACAGGTGGTTCGTACTATCTATTACGAAAAAGAAATTAACACCTCCGATACATGGCTTGCAAATGCCTTTGGTTCTGCATCTAACGAAGGAGAAGGACAAGGTCATGATGGCGGAGAATCTGATGTTACTCACTTAAATAATATAAGAACTGACTTAGAAAACTATGGTTACACTGTTACTCATGTGAATCAGGATGGTGGATCAAATGCCTTAATCTCGACTGCCCTAAACAGTGGAGTTGGCATTATTAATTATATTGGCCATGGTGATGTTACTTTGTGGGGCAATACTTCATATACAAACACTCAAGTTGATGGTCTCACTAATGATAAAAAATTGCCTTTTGCCTGGAGTGTAGCTTGTGTAAATGGAGATTTTAATGGCAATACATGCTTCGCAGAAGCTTGGTTAAGAGCAACAAACGGTAGCAATCCTACAGGAGCAATTGCTTTTCTCGGTTCAACAATTAACCAAAGTTGGGCAGAACCAATGACAGCTCAAGACGAAATGAATGATATACTGATAGATTCATATGTGAATAACATAAAAAGAACCATGGGTGGACTCTCATTTAACGGAATGTTTCAGATGATTGAAGAAGGCGGACAAGGTCAATCAATGGCCGACACATGGTTAATATTTGGCGATCCTTCGCTAATGGTTCGTTCAAAAACTCCAGAAGAAATGACTATTTCACATCAAAGCACTATTACAGTTGGACAAACAGAATTTTCAATAAATTGTAATGTTGATAATGCATTAGTCTCATTAACAAAACTTAGCGGAGAAGAAACAATCATAATGGGTTATGGATATGTAAGTGGAGGTTTGGCAACAATTACACTTACACCATTCGATGCTCCAGGAACTATGAAAGTAACTGTTACTGCATTCAACAAAGTTACATATCAAGAAGAAGTACTTGTTATCGTGCCCGAAGGTCCTTATGTAATTTCAACCGGTTACACAATAAATGATTCTGAAGAAAATAATAATGGACTTGCCGATTTTAGCGAAACTATTAAGATAAATCAGTCTTTGCAAAATGTAGGCGTTGAAATAGCATCAGGTGTTAATACAACATTGACCAGCGAAAACCAAAACATTACAATTACAGATAATGAAGCTGTATTTGGAGATATAAATGCTGACGAAACTATTACAGTCAACGATGCTTACACAATTGAAATTGCAGATGGCATTCAGGATCAAGAAGTTATTGCTTTAAATCTTGCGATTAACGATGCTGATGAAAATTCATGGGAATCTAATTACAATATAATTGTTAATGCCCCTGATTTCAAACTCAGTTTTATACAAGTTGACGACACCGATTCAGGCAATAGCAATTTTACAATTGATGCAGGTGAAACAGTAAATCTAGTAGTTGAATTGCTAAATAACGGACATGCAATTTCAAATGGCGGGAATGTTATTATTTCAACTGAAAGCGAATATGTAAGCATTTCAAATAACACAGTAAATTTTGATGCACAAGATATAAATTCACCAGTTGAAATCGAATTTACTGTAACCATAAATGAAGAAGTTCCTCTAGGAACTGCCTTATGTTTTGATTTTAATCTTACGGCAGGTTTATACGATGCTACAACAACAACTTGTTTGCCAACCGGTCAACAAATGGAAGATTGGGAATCAGGAACTATCACATCTTATGACTGGGTAAACGAATCTACATATCCATGGTCTTTAGTAAGTGATGAAGTTTACGAAGGTGAGTATGCATTACAATCAGGTCTTGTTCCAACATCAGGTGGTGAATCAATACTAACAATTAACATTAACGTATTAGCTGATGATAATGTAGAATTCTATAAAAAAGTAAATTGTCAAGACCAAATGTGGGGTTATACAATTAACTATCTGCAATTTGCTATTGACGAAACAGAAATGGGACTATGGTATGGTCAAATAGACTGGACCCATGAATCTCACCCTGTATTAGCAGGAAACAGAGAATTAAAATGGTTATTTAATAGCATAGGATATGTCTCAACTGGAAATGAATGTGCTTGGATTGATAATATAATCCTCCCAGCTCATCAGAGTACTGTTCCAGTTATTTCTAGTTTAATTGATGTTCAGGAAAATTCAATAGGGATTCATCCTAATCCTGCTACTGACTATATTAATGTAAATATGAATCTGACTGAAAGTACGAAAGCAATAATAAAAGTTATGAGTATTTCAGGACAAATTGTATTTGAATATCCCGAAGAAATAAATCTATATAAAGGTAAAAACTCTATAGTCCTTAATACAGAGAATTATTCTAATGGCTTATATATTGTACAAGTATATACTTCAGAAAGTGTTTATAGTACAAACCTAGTTATTAGCAAATAATTCGATGATCTTTAAATAAATATAAATAGAATGAAAAAATCTTTTATTGCTTTATTATTGATATTGACTTCAGGTATTATATTCTCTCAAGAAATATTTCCGCCAAACTTACAAAGCAAATATCACATGATTAGTCCAGATGAAATGGATATGAAGGGGTATAATTCAAAAAGTTTTGTAGAAACTCCTCCTCCAACTGGCGGCACTAGGAATATTGCAGAATTTGAAAGAAATCAGGGTGTAATAGTAGCACATATAGGATATTTCGGTATTCCATTAACCTTAATCTCTGAACTGTCGGAAGATGTTTTAGTTTATATTGTTTGCGATTCAGGCGATGAATCCTCAATAACATCAAGCTTAAACGGAGCAAGTGTTAATATGGATAATATTATTTATGTTAATGCTCCACTTGATTCATACTGGGCTAGGGATTACAGCCCCTGGTTTATTGAATACGGTGCTAACAACGAAGTCGGAATTGTAAATTTTCCGTACAATCGTCCAAGACCTAATGATAATGACCTTCCTTTAGCATTAGGCTCTTATTTTGATTTAGAAGTATTCGGCATGAATCTAGAACACACAGGAGGTAATTATATGACTGACGGAATGGGGATATCTGCTTCCTGTGATTTGGTTTATGAAGAAAACCCTGGATTATCAGAATCTGAAGTAGATAATCTTGTCGAAGATTATTTAGGAATTACAGAATATCATTTGGTTCAGGATCCTCTTGACGACTACATAGAACATATTGATTGTTGGGGAAAATTTCTTGACGTAGATAAAATGCTTGTAGCAAGCGTCCCCTCATCAGACTATCGTTATGCCGATTTTGAAGCTATGGCAGATTATTGGGCTAATCAGACAAGTTCTTATGGCAATAAATTTCAGGTTTATCGCACAGCTTGGGTAGTTGATGGAAATGCTTATACAAATTCTTTGATTATGAATAATAAGGTATTTGTTGCTTTTAACACAGGTGGTGCAGCAGCATATAATGACGCTGCTGCTGCTGCTTACGAAGAAGCTATGC
>JAQVEY010000258.1 GCA_028697515.1 Bacteroidales bacterium
TCTGATAACTTATAATATATAAGGATGAATTATTCATCGAGGTTACATTCGTGCCTGTTTTACCTGATACTATATACTCTTTGAATTCAATATTGGAGGTCGTTATATCTATATATAAATTATCTCCTTTATTTAATCTGTATCCTTCTGTTTTGTTGTAATCAATTATGTGTTCCGTTTCTATGCCATCACTCTCGGTTTGCAAATAACGTAATTTCTTTACTGAGGTACAGGAACTAATTAATATAAATATTAGTCCCGTTAGTACTAATATTAGAGGTTTGCTCATATTTGTCGCTTTCATTTATCGCTTTTATACAAGTGTACAAAAATACTCCATTATAATTATTTTCAAAATTTTTACCTATTATATATGTGGAAAATAACAAAAAAAGCAGCTTATTTGAATAAACTGCTTTTGTATAATTAAAAATACTTTTTAAAAGCTTTAATTTTTACTGCGATAATCAGGAATACCCCATGTAAAGCCTATTGTTACATTTGAATATTTACCTATTTTTGTTGCAGGAAATCTATCAATCATCTCAACGCCATAAGACTGTTTGTCTAAAGCAATAAAAGAAAAATCCATACTAATAGCCATATTTTCAGCAATCCAAAATTTAGGACTAATACCAACAATAGCATTTAATAATCTGTCAGGACGAGGATTGGCTCTTTGCATTAAAGTTAAACCACCACCGATATGACCAACCAATCCAAAAGGATACATCTTATAACCGCCAAGATTGTCAATGTCAACGACTAATTGACCTGAAGCACGCTTAAGATTAGTAACTAGAACTGCTTCTGAACCTTCAATATTAGTTGTTACATTATCATAACCAAGATCAAATTTTAAACCTAGCGACTTTAACAAATCTTCGTCGGTAATATTGTAAAACATATAAGTAATCCCTACATTTGCTCCTAGGTCTACAACAGAACAATCATAATTTGCATCTGCAGTTTTCATTGGCATTAAACGAGTACCAACATTAAAGTCAACTTTCCATGGTGCATTTGACTGTGCAAATAAACTAGCTACTGCAATAGTTAAAACGAATAATGATACAAACTTTTTCATAATTAATCAATTTTTGTTATAAAATTTTTGCGTAAAAATAGTACATTTTTTTAAATATAGCATAAAAGTACATTTTTTTTTACTATTTATTATAAAAATAAAATATATGCATTTTAAACCAATTCAAAACTTTCTCCCTGTAAAAGATTAACTCTTTCAAATCCCTTGCTATTAGCTACTTTATTCAATCTCTTCAAAGGTTCGTCCCAACTATGAATAGACAGACTAAAAACAGAGTTATGGATAGGTAATATAAATCTTGCATTTAAATCAACTGCGGCTATAGCCGTTTCTTCAGGCATCATATGTATTTCATGCCAAAGCTCATTGTATTGACCACACTCAAGCATTGCTAAATTAAATGGTCCGTATTTCTCACCAATATCTTTGAATCCTTTAAAATAACCTGAATCTCCACTGAAAAACAATTTTTTCTCAGCTCCTATAATTACCCAAGAACACCACAAAGATGAGTTACGCTTAAATGGATTTCTCCCGCTAAAATGTTGAGATGGTGTGCAGACAAATTTTATATTTTTATAGATGGACTCATCCCACCAATCCAATTCTGTGATTCTATGTTTAGCAATACCCCAATGTTGCAAATGGGTTCCCACACCAAGAGGGACATAAAAATGCTCGGTTTGTTTTTCTATTAGTTTTATCAAATTGTAATCGAGATGATCGTAATGATCGTGGGATATAATTATGGCATCTATACTTCCTAGCGAATGTATCTCATCTTCGGTTAAATGAAGCGAATTTTTAAATCTTTTAACGCCAAAAAAAGGTGAGGCGTTTTCCGAAAACACAGGGTCAAACAAAAAGCGTTTTCCGTCTATGTCAATCATAATTGAAGAATGTCCAAACCAACAAACCTGGGACTTATTACTATTAGGGCGATTGAATGGGATAGAATTTTTATCAGCAATAACAACATTTATAGGTGGTTTCCTATTTTTATCTGAAGTTAAAAATCCTTTGAACATTTTGGTGAACTTGCGTGAATCCATTTTCATTTCTATTCCTCCAGAGTTATGAAATTGGCGTTTCAAGTATTGTTTGGATGCCAAAATTTTTGTATCTCTTTTGTAATCAGGAGTTTTACCAAATTGAGGAAGCATTAATACCAAATTGAATAATAAAATAAAAATGATGATTGCTGCAAGAACTATAATTATTATTAGCTTCATTGTTTTTTATTTACAAAACAGCACAAGAGTAAGAAAGTTTATCTTTTAGTCAAGAAAACCTTGCTTTTTCAGAACATCAAAAAGTACTTTCGAAAAATGCTCGTTATTTACTTTTGAATATCTGACATCAGTAAAAACTTGTGCTAGTGTCTGTTTGTTATTTTCCTTAATAAATTGTTTGCTATCTTCTCGTGCTTCTTTATCGGCATAAATTCGGTCTATATCTTCTGTTGAAAAATCTTTATATTTTTCATAATGGACAACAGCATCAACTGGCAACCTATCTGTCAAAGATGGAATTTCTGCCGGATAACCAATTGTCACTGCAGTTATTGGCACTACTCCTTTTGGAAGATCAAGTATTTCTATAATTTTGTCTGGATTATAAATCGCTGTTCCTAAGTAACATATGCCCAATCCATTAGATTCTGCTGCTAGACAAGCATTCTGGGCTGCAATAACAGCATCAACTGCAGCAGTTAAAAATGATAAAAAATTATCATAGCCCGGTTCTGCATTTCTCAAATAACACCATTTGTTAAACCGATTAAAATCTGCACAAAAAGTAAGTATAACCGGAGCTTGAATAACCATTGGCTGATTAAAATGAGCCGGAGCCATAGCTTCTTTGATTTCCTTTTTTGTTGTTACAACAATACTATATATCTGCATATTTCCAGTATTTGATGCCCTTATTGCAGCTAGAAGAATTTCATCAAGAATAGCTTTTGGTATTTCTTTATCAAGATACTTTCTTATTGAACGATGTTCGAATATTTCTTTTATCATAATTTAAAATTTGAGCAAAAGTAAAAAAAAACGGGTAGTTAAGGAATTCAACTACCCGCAATTTTCAATAATTCAACATTTTTATCCCATATTGGATATTTTTTCCAACATTTTAATATCTAGAACTTTTATTCTTCTACCTTCAATTGCAATTACTCTTTCCCCCGCAAAAGTTGACAATGTTCTTATAGCATTACTGGTAGTCATATTGCTTAAACTTGCAATATCCTCTCTCGATAAAAGAGCTTTAATTGTAGCTCCATCTTCATAATATCCATAAGTTTCAATCAAAAACAACAGTGATTCTGCAAGTCTTCCTCTAATATGCTTTTGAGTAAGGCTAACAGTTCTCATATTTGATATTCCTAGTTCAGCAGCAAGAGATTTTAAAATACCGAAAGTAAAATTAGGATCATTTTTCATCACAGAAAACAAAACATTTTTTTCAATTGTACAAGCAACTGAGTTTTCAATAGCCACAGCAGATGCATGATAATTCTCGCTGGCGAATAATGCCCGATATCCTATAAATCCTCCCGGACGTGATAAACGAATAATTTGATCTCTACCACCTGCACCTTCTTTAAAAATTTTCACTTTCCCTTCTACTAAACAAATTAATCCCGAAGGTTTTGTGTTTTCCAGAAAAACTAATTCTCCCTTTTTGTAAGTCCTACATTCAGTATTTTTCAATAATAATTCTTTATCTTCCTTAGATAACTTAAAAAATAATGAGTCGGCAGCATTAAACAATAATTCCTTAAAACTGGTTTCTGTCTTCATGTCTGTTTTTTTTGCAAATTTAAAAATTTTAGCTTAGGAAAACTCCAAATGTTAAAAATTTTAACACTTTTTATGTTCATGTTGATTTTTTTTCGTATCTTGCAAAAAATTAAAACAACTAATTATTTATTAACTAAAATTACATTTATTATGAGAAAATTTACAATTTTATTAGTAATGGCATTGATTTCGTCCTTCGTTTTCGGACAGTCAATGATGGAAAAGAAAACGAGATCTATTCCTGTAAAGGGTGGAGATTTGAGAAATGAGACGAAAGCGACAGTAATTTGGTCAAACGATTTCAGTAATGCCACAGAATGGACAATGGAATATGATACTGAAAACCCAAATGACGGACCATGGGTTATTGGCACTGACGGACCTGCAGGAGGCTTTTCAGCAGGAATGGGCCCAATTGAATCTACAAGTGCAACAAATGGGTTTGCTATGTATGATTCTGATGGTATTGGTGTTAGCGAAACTACTCAAGATTCAAAATTGGTTTATAATGAAACCATTGACTGTTCAGCTTACACAAAAGTAGCTGTTTCTTTTGAATCTTATTACAGAAAATTCCACGGTACTCCTTACCTTGAGATTAGTACTAATGGAAC
>JAQVEY010000259.1 GCA_028697515.1 Bacteroidales bacterium
GCTGGAACTGCTTTTAGGAAATTGGAGAATCGGACCGGAAGGGGCTCCTTGGGGAGCACAGCCACCTTCACATGCCCCGATTTCACCATGATATAGATGGTAATCATCAAGAAACCGCCGAGCATCAACCCGGGAATGAAGCCTGCCAGGAACAGCTTATCCAATGCAATATTTGCCAATACAGCAATAATTACCATCTGGCCGCTAGGGGGAATGATCGGTCCTATGGTAGCCGAAGCAGCAGTAATAGCCGCACTGAAAGCCAAGGGATAACCATGCCGTTCCATCTCTTCCATCTCGATTTTGCCAAGACCGGCTGCATCGGCCATTGCAACACCGCTCATCCCTGCAAAAACAATACTGGAAAGAACGTTCACATGACCGAGTCCACCAGGAATATGTCCGACCGAACTATTGGCAAAGCTGAAAATTCGCTTGGCAATCCCGGATCCGCCCAAAAGATTCCCTGCAAATATAAACAAAGGCAAAGCCAAAAGCGGAAAGCTGTCGAGACCGGGACCAAGCCTGCCTGCAACCACCGTGATGGGAAATGTTTGACCCATGATCAAATAGGCTACTGTTCCGGCTATGAAGGAAAAGGCAACAGGGACCTCGAGAAAAATTGCCACAAAAATCAATGCTACCATCCAAAGGAAACTCATGATTTGCCCCCTTCTACCGATTTCTTTGTAAATCGATACGCCTTCAACATATAATCCTCGGGATATTCGCTACCCAGCAGCATTTTCACCTCATAGAAAAGGTAGTAAAGCTCGGTCACACTCATCAGGATTACCGCAATCAAGAGAGGAGTCGAGTAGAAATGGCCTTTACCGATATTCAGCGGCATGGAGGATGTACTGGTTTTATTCTGTATGGCGATGGAGGCCGGCAAGGTTTGCAAGAGATAGACCATTACGGCAAGTATTATCAATGAAACGAACACTTGGAGGATATGTTTCCCTGTTTCGGGTAATCGGTGACTGAACGTGGTAATTGTCACATGCGTTTTTGTCATAGAGGCTGCACTTCCACCAAGCATGACAATCCATATGAAAATCATGATGACAAATTCCTGAACCCAAATAATAGAGTTGTTGAATATATATCGCATAATGACTTCGAGCACCATTATGCCTACCATCGTGATGATCAGAAGGCCTCCTATGAGAAGTTCCAATCCCATTATCCGTTCAAGTATTCGTTTTACTTGTCTCACATCTGATCTCCTTTTCTTGAGAAATTACTACGCACTCTATGTCAAAAACAGCTGCAATTTTTGCTATTTCTATACTGTGATGGCCGGTACCCAACGCAAAGTGATGAGTCGGCCCCTCCGCCATCCATCTTCGCAAGAATGTTTTTAGATCAGGCTTGAAGTGAGCATGGGTATTGGTATTTCCAGTTGCCGGAATCTGTCCATCTACAGATTGTCCTTCGGCGACCACGAACTTCAAATCACCTTTCTTGGATACTGTGATGGCAAGCATGGTAATCGGCCCCTCCTGGATCTTAAACTCAACTCCTGCACCACTGCCCGGTTTTCCATGGTATTTACTCAGAGAACGCAGTACCGGCTTGCAATCCGCTATATTTATGTGATGAGGTCCATCATGACCAACCAAAATTGAATTCCGTGCAAAATCCATCGGATGCAACTCAGCAAAACTTCCCCCGATTTCCAATCGGTCTAGAATCAACATGGCCATCAATGTTTTTAAATCATATTCACCGCACATAGGAAAACCGGAAGACGTAAGTAAAGAATTTCCAACAATGAAGTTTGTCACTAGACGGCGCATTTCCGAGCCATCCTCTGCCTCGTAGTAATAGGCAAGACCAGTCAGGTTGCGTTCTTCTATCATTTTTTCCAGAGCTACAGCAGTCTTTGCGGCAAGCTGCAAGTCCTCTTCTCGAAGCATGAAGGTGATGGAATCAGATTGAGGATCGGGAGTGTCAAAAAACGACAGAATCCTTTTTTTCATCAATTGCAGTTCCTCTTCATGTACGTGACGGTACTGTTTCATGACATCATCGGGTTCGACAGGAACCACATGGCAACCAAAACTTTTTGTTATGAGCGCAGGATCAACATGCATGTCGTACATTGTTTCCAAGACATGACCCATCAAACCAATGCGAGCATGCTTCAGATCGTGCACCACATGAGCAATCCGGCACCAAGAAGCCAATTCCAAATCCGCCTCAGCATCTCCCTCGAGAGTTCCAATGATTACCGGAGGAGTTTTCTTACCCATTCGAACAGCAACGGAGCAGAATTCTGGAACACTGCAGATATCATCATTGCAAAGCTGAATAAACGTAGTACTTTTTGCATAATCCATTGCTGTAAGCGGCTGGAGGGCGACCAGAACCATCGGTATCTGCAATGCCTTTACCAAGGGAGCGAATGTCTCGCTGGTTGCATATGTAAGCATATCAATAAACAATAAGTCGAGATCGGCTGCATAAATCGCCTTCACAACCTCATAAGCCTTCTCGGAGTTGTCAATTAAGCCGAAATCTATAATATTCTTCTCATAATGCTGCAACTTTGTGTGAAGCTTTGCTTGCTTCTCATGCATTATTTGCAATAACCCATCAAACTGGTGCCAGTAGGTTGCATGTCCTACACCCAAGAGTCCGATGTTTGCAGCAAGGGGCTTTCTTCTCTCGACTTGCATGAATATTCCTCCAATCTTCTATGTGTCTGTCCATGTTCATTATTGGCTTGAAAAAATATGCAGTCAAACAATATTTGTGCAATTGAATTGCATATAATTTGTATTTTGTAAACTTTATATCTTTATATTATTTAATTTTATTTTTTTATATATCTTTTATATATAGTTATATTTTCAATTGTGCACACAAGAAAGACATGCTATGATTGCCGCATGGAAGAAATGAATCAACGGCAATTGGCACTACTCAAAATCATTACACAGCGAAAGTTTTGTACAATCAGCGATTTGGCTGACCGTCTCAAACTCAGCAGAGAGACAATCCGCAAGGAACTTGTCCCTTTGCAAAATGCAGGCATCTTGATTCGCGAGCGAGGAAAGATTCGTTTTTACGATACTCGGCAAAACGCTGCCTTGCTCGAATCATCGGGGGTTCTCTCCAAGAACCAGCGTCAAGAACGAATTCTCCAGTTGCTCACTGATGATAAGGAAATCCGCATATCCACTCTTGCAAACAAACTCAAGGTTTCTGTTCTTACCATACGAAATGATCTATCCGCTCTGGAACTCAAAGGCAAAGTATTGAGAAAGCATGGAAGCGCCATCCTTTTCGAGCCTTCCATCAACCAGGGTTCATCCAGTGATTTAACTGAGTTCTCACCACGAGCCAACATTCTTGCAAAGCATTCGATCATGCACATCAAGCCTGAAGACACTATTTTTCTGGATGGAGGGGAAGTCTCGCGATGCATCGCATCTTCCCTGCCTCCATTAACGAATCTCTCAATTTGGACGAATAACCTAATGATTCTTGAGGTACTGAGGAAAAACAGGTATGCCTATCCGATACAGGTCACTGGTTCAGCCTTTAGTATGGAAAAACAGAGGTTTTCCCTCTCCAGCCATCAAGGTCTTCCCAATTCACTGATAATCGACAAGGCTTTCATTTGCTGCAATTCGTATGCGGGAAACACTTTTTTTCTCTCAGATGATGAAGACGCCTCTACGATAGAAGCAGTGTGCGAATGCGCTGCAAAAATCTATTTGATTTTGGATTCTCACTTTCTTGACATCCAAGGCAAACTGGCTTTTCCTTACAAGCGCTATATAAGCAAAATCCAAGAGGTTCTCATCGATGACGGCATAGGAAGCTTTCGCGCAAACATCCTCTTCTCCCGGCAGGATCCTTTGATTATCTGCGGTCCAGGCTATACGTATAGGAATGTGCGCAAACACCAGCATCGTATCGGGTTTTTGGTCAATAAGGACCGTAATTACTTTGTCCAAGCCGTACACAACAGCTTATTGGAGGCAACAGCAACCTGCAAATCCGTTTCTTTGGTTATCCGGGAGTGTGATGGTGATTACACCTCCGCTGTACAGGCACTGAACTTGCTCCTTCAGGAGAACATAGATTTGGTAATCGATTACAGCCTTTGTATGGAGTCACTGATGTACATTGGTGAAAAATGTCTCGCCCATGACATTCGGCTCATTTCAGTGGACTACATGGCACCGGGAAGCATCTACTTTGGGGCGGACAACGCAAGCGCAGGACGGATTGCCGGCGAGCATGCTTCGCTGTACATCAACGAGCACTGGAACAGCAGTGTAGACCATCTGCTGGTTCTGGGAAAGTATGGATATGAACCCATTACCAAATTGCGAATATCCAGTGCATTGGAGCATCTGCAAAAGAGTGTTTCCCGACTGCCGGATACTATTCACACCATTGAATGGGGACACCCGGAAGTAAATCCAACTCAG
>JAQVEY010000260.1 GCA_028697515.1 Bacteroidales bacterium
TAATGTTGCTGGTGTTGTCGAAGTAGTTTCAAATCTCGTACTAGGATCTGTCCAGCCATCTGTATCACCGCTTGAAATACTTGATAGTAGTGAAATGTTTTGATTTGCGGTTGACACTCCGCTTCCTGACCAAGCAGTACCGGGATCAGAACCGGGAGTTCCAAATACATCGGTTGTTGTTCCACCATATTTGACCGCAAGTGCATCGTCACCATTAAAAGCAAAACCAAAAGAGACGAAAGTAATACTAGTTAATCCCTGATTAGTTAAATATGTACCAATATCA
The DNA here is from genome assembly GCA_028697515.1 of Bacteroidales bacterium. Lineage (GTDB taxonomy): Bacteria > Bacteroidota > Bacteroidia > Bacteroidales > ML635J-15 > Bact-19. The sequence goes on from JAQVEY010000260.1 coordinate 287, forward strand.
CTTGTGCCTATTACAAGCACCTCTCCTGCAACAAGTGTTCCACTATTCACCAGAGTTCCCCCCAAATCAGAAAGTGCTCCACCGTTAGTACCTTGTTGAATAATCAAATTGTTAGTAGAAAAATCTAATGTGCTACCAGTGTTATTCCAAATCTCAATTCCTTTTGGAGTTGTTCCATCGTTTGTTTCGACATATTGACTAATAATCTGTCCCCAAACTCCCCCACTCAAGCACAAGCCAGCTATAATTCCCACCAATATTGTCAGCCATTTTTTCATCAGGTTTTTTTCAGTGCTTTAATAAAAATATATTAAAAAATTATACATCAAAAAACTAAAAAAGACAATTGTCTTATTATAATACAAAAATAACCAATTAAACAACATAAAGTTGAGTAATTTAGTCCAAAATAGGTACTAAAATCAATATATTATATCAAATAAACGTTTTTACTTTCAAATAGTTTAAAAATTTGATAAAACTGCATGATTTATTTTTCAACACATGTTGAAAAGTTTTTTGATAAGATGTAATAATTTATAATTTAAGGCAACATAAAAAACTAATTTTGTGAGCGTAAACAAAAACTTTTTATAAAATGCAATCACCAATTAAGTTTTTTTCTGGTTCAGCAAGTAGATATTTAGCTGAAGAAATAGTGGCAGGCTATAATAATAAACAGGCAGAAATGCATATTGCTGCAGGGAATCCTAAAAACAGTTTAATTACTTATGAAGTGGGTAAAAGTAGCTTCACACGTTTTAGCGATGGGGAGTTTATTACAAGTCTTGATGAAACGGTGAGAGGCTGTACAGTTTTTTTAATACAAAGCACTTTTCCTCCTGTGGATAATCTTTTTGAACTAATGCTTATGGTTGATGCGGCAAAAAGGGCATCGGCATATAAAGTTGTAGCTGTTATACCTTATTTTGGATTTGCGCGTCAGGATAGAAAAGATCAGCCCCGTGTAGCTATTGGAGCAAAACTTATTGCAGATTTGCTAACCGCAGCTAAAGTTGACCGTGTAATGACGATGGATTTACATGCCGATCAAATTCAGGGGTTTTTTAATGTGCCGGTTGACCATTTATATGCATCAACTTTATTTGTACCATATATCAAAAATCTGGGACTAAAAGATATGGTAATTGCTTCGCCAGATATGGGAGGATCAAAACGGGCAAAAGCTTATTCTCATTTTCTGGGTTGCGATATGGCTATTGCTCATAAATCACGCGAAAAAGCTAATGTTGTTGGCGAAATGATGATAATTGGTGAGGTTAAAGATAAAAATGTTATCATTATGGATGATATGATAGATACTGCAGGAACAGTTACCATGGCTTCTGATATAATGATGGAAAAAGGTGCAAAAAGTGTAAGAGTCGTAGCTACTCATCCTGTTTTGTCCGGTCCTGCTTACGATAGAATTAATAAATCTTCTATTATCGAAGTTGTTTGCACCGATACAATACCTGTAAAAACTGAATTATCGAGTAAAATAAAAGTACTATCAATTGGAGATTTATTTGGTGACGTTATTAATAAAGTATATAATTTTCAGAGTATTTCAGGGAGTTTTATTGTTTAGATTATCAATTACGAATACGAATTGTGAAATTATTTATTAACAAATTATTTTTTAGAGAGATGAAGAGATTATTAATATTCATGACAGCGGGGATGATTCTGTTTTTTCTTTCGTGCAGTAATAAAAAAAATGAGAATACAGTAACTGAAAATGTTGAAAAGCAAAAGTATGAGGTAAAATATCTTGAAGACTTCGAGCAGTTTGAGAACCATGACCAAATGGCTGAATACTTTGGCGAAAAAAATGTAATTGCAATGGACTGGTCTCTGGAAGAAGGAACGGAGCAGTATAAAGTAAGTATATTAAATCCAGGCTACAGACATAAAATATTTGTATTTTGGGATCAGGAATCAGGTGGTTTTACCGATTTCGCTTTTGTTGAGGCTGTGTATAATCTATATGATATTGAATGGGAAGAAACCGAGGATGAGGGGGAAACATACGAGTCAAGGACAGGTATTTATGTTGGTATGAGTTTAATAGATCTTGAGAAACTGAATGGTGCACCTGTGGGGTTTTATGGTTTAGGATGGGATTACGGAGGTTATGTTTATGAAATAAACGAGAGATTTAGTAATTATACAATTGCGTTATATTTACCGGATTCTTATCTTGCCACCCCCGAAGGGACAGAAGCTTATCTGAGCCTTGCAGGAGATCATGAATGCAAAAGCGATGATGAGGCCGTGAAAGATGAACCTTTCGAAATATGTAGAATTAGTTACAAGGGAAAATAGTTTTCCAATTATTTGACTGCAAAAAGGGGTTGATTCGACAAAATATCAAATTAATTTTCAAAAAATATTATTATTGTACAGTATTGTTGTAATTTCCTAGTTGAATGTACGGTCTATTGTTACTGTTGTATATATGAAAGATTTTTAATATATTTGCAAAAACTAAATATTAAATGGAAGCAATTATTATATATCCCGGAGATAAGTCAAATCTTAAAATTTTAATTGAGCTTGCTAAAAAATTAAAACTAAAATCAAAAACATTAAGTGCAGAGGCTCTGGAAGATTTAGGTTTGATTGAAGCAATTGATGAAGGACGAGAAACCCCGTTTGTATCAAAAGAAAACATAATAAAGAGCTTAAATAAGTAGTTATGCAAGTAAAATTTCGTCAGAAATTTGAACATGACATTAAAGAAATCTGTAGTCAAAAGGTTTTAAATGCAGTAGCTAAAGCAATTACAAGTGTTGAAAAATGTTCAAAACTTGCTGAGTTATCAAATATAAAGAAAATAAAAGCTAAAAAAGGATATTTTCGTATTAGGATTGGGAACTATCGTATTGGAATTTTCTTAGATAAAGATTGTGTTGAGTTTGTACGTGTACTGCCACGTGATAAGATATATAAATACTTTCCTGATTAGTTTTTTTACTATGTCGCCCACAAGAGTTCCATTCGTCAAAAGTTCAGGGTAAACTTCAATTCCTGTTTTTTCTGAAAAAAAAAGTCACTAACGTGACTTTGTGTTGCTACTTCGTAGCCCCACCAGGAATCGAACCTGGATCTACAGTTTAGGAAACTGCTATTCTATCCGTTGAACTATGAGGCCGGATTTGTTAGTGCAAAAGTAAAATATTTTTCCTTTTTTAGGTAATTTAAAAATAAAATTACAAATTTACAGTTTAAATAATGTAATTAAAAACGAATCCTATGAGAGTCAGGAATGGATTATTAACTCTATTTATTTTTTCCTTATTTACGATAAACTTAGTTTCACAAAATGTTGATACTGTATTATTATACTTTCAGATAGATTCTTATAATATTTCGGGAGAAAATGTCGGTATATTGAACGAATTAAGTATGAAATCCAATATTCGAGATATTAAAATATCAGGATTTACAGATTTCTTGGGAAGCTATGACCACAATCAACAATTATCTCAAAAACGAGCAGAATCAGTAAAAGATTTTCTCATTTCAAAATCAATAGAAGAGAATAAAATCTTGTCTGTTAAAGGTCTGGGAATTCATCAATTCAGCAGCTTTGAAAACAGAAGAAATTCCAACGACAGAGGCATTCGCGAACACCGAAAAGTAGAAATTATTTATGTCTATGATGTGGTTTCTACTGTTAATAATTCTAGTACAGCTGATAACAATTCTGTAAATTCACAAACAAATATCATTGAAAATAATAATCAAAATGAAGAATTAGCCGTTGAAGTTGATTTGAGAACAATTACTGAAGATGATCTGATTGAAGGGAATAAAATTCTCTTAAAGAATATAAACTTTGTCGGTGGGACACCAAAATTTCTTCCTGAGTCTGACGAGGCGCTAAAACAATTACTGGAAGTTATGAAAAAATATCCCAATCTCAAGATAGAGATACAGGGGCATATTTGTTGTCAGACCGAAGAAGAAGGTGATGGTTATGACTACATTAACGATAATCATACATTGAGTTTTTACAGAGCTAGAGCGGTTTTTGAGTATTTGCGTAATAATGGTATTAGTGGAGACAGAATGACTTATGTAGGGTTTGCCTCCAAGTATAAACTTTACCCGTTGGAATTGGATGAATATGAAAAAACTCAAAATAGGAG
>JAQVEY010000261.1 GCA_028697515.1 Bacteroidales bacterium
TGGTCCATACACATTTAAACTACAAGCACTATGTGGATCTGTATAGTCGTCATATTGTGCACCATTTGCTTGCCAGGAACCTGGGAATCCTGCTGACACTGCTTCCAATACGGTATAATTTCCGCAGACATCTTTATCATCACCTGCACTTATTACAGGTTCCTCAATAAATTCTATTTGAACAGTATCGGTACTGTAACATCCAGGATATAAAGAATTATTTTCTCTAAATACAAAATTCCAAAGACCATAATGCGATACAGTTACATCAGACGTATCAGAGTTTTGCGGTTGTATATTTGCCAAACCTCCAGGAGGATTTGAATAAACTGACCAAATACCTGAGGGAGTATAACCTTCATTCTCCGTACAATCATATATTGCTCCCAATGTATAATCATTACCACATATAGAATTATCTAATCCTGCATTTGCTGCTGGACGTTGATAGAATGAGACAAACATAGTATCCATTGAAGTACATCCTGTATTAGTCATAACCCACAAAAACTGAACTTCAACAAATGCTGTATCACCATAACTACTAATTGGGTCGATACAAATATTTGCATTTGGTATAGTAAGGTCGTCATATTCTGAAACAATAATATCTTTTGCAATCCAAAATCCTGTTGCCCAACCCGAGCCTACAGTATCTGCATGGAATTCGAAGCAATTACCACACACCTCAGCCATATCTTCTGCTCCGACGCTTGCTACTGGTTGACGGGCAAAAACCACACGTTTAGTTGCAGTATTGGTACAAACGATACCTCCAACGTTAATACTTTCTGTCCAGACAAAGTCAATGGAATCGGCTAATTCACTGCCATAAGAAACAATTACTTGAGTATTCGGATTATTAATACCGTCAACATATAGAGGGGCAGGTGTTGATAAAACTCCTTCTTCATAAGCTGCCCAAGAACCAGTACCTGTAACATTGAAAACACTTAAATCATATACTACGCCACATACAGTATCAACACCCATTGTAACAGTTGGCTGAGGCTCCTGTATAAATACTACTGTAACAAAATCTTCATCCCAGCAAGCTCCATTTTCTTCACGCCAAGTAAACACTTGTGTTCCTGAAGAAGTAACACCGGTTGTCTCACTAGATGAATTATCAAATGATCCGTTTCCGCTCCAATATCCGCTTGATGATGGTAAACTTAAAGTTGCTTCTAGTGTTGCCTCATTCCCACAAATTTGAAAATCTTCACCAGCATAAGCATTAGGCTGATCATTGAAATGAACCATTATATCATCGCTGGCTGAACAAATATTATTGATTACTATCCAAGAAAACATAACATCACCAAAGTCTGAAACAATGACTGAAATATCATTATCATGTACCGTATTTGTTCCTGTTGGCCAAAAATCGGATGTTGCAACCCATGTCCCTACCTCTCCAGGCAAAACCTCATTCGCTGAAAGATCTATAGTTAATCCGCATGTGGAAACCTCTGTTTCAGCAATATAAGAAACTGGATTTTGATACCATATAACTCCAGTATTCATACTTTGAGAAAAACAATGGTCTCCAAAATCAACATGACCTCCTACCTCATTACCAGCAATTGCAGAGATATAGTAAACTTGTCCAGTCTGACCTCCTGAAATATCATTCAAACAGAATACTGGTTCGGTAGGATTATAGTCATAAATAATTAAAGGATCGCCACCATTATGAATTATAAACTCCAACATATCATTAGCGTCAAGAATATGATTTCCGTTATGAAATAAATCGTCAGTACATTCGCCCTCACACAATTGAATTAAAGAAGTTGTTGATAAGGTTCCTGCATAAGAAATACAACCACAGTCCTTGTATCCTGAAAGGATATATTCAGAACATCCATTCTCATCTGTTACCGTAATGTCATAATCAGATGGACTAGGATATGATTGACTAAAACTAGCAGTTCCGGATTGAGTTCCTGAACCAGTATCATAAAGGAAATCAGTAGGATCCCCATGATTATTTACGACATCAAAAGATACGGTAAAATTTTCAAGTGAAGCATCACATATATTGTCTGAAAAATTCTGAATTTCAATAGTTTCATAAACAGTAATAGTGATTTCATCTTCATCAGGACAGGGACCTCCAAGAGAATAATTTACTGTCCATGTTCCTGCAGGAGGAACAGAAGGATAAAACATTCCGTTTACAATAGTATTTTCCGGAGCATTAGTTGTCCATACTCCTCCACCATCAGCAGCTTGAATCTGAAAAGGAGGAACGTTAGCACACACTGGAGCAACAGGGGTAAGAGTTGCATCTGTTGGCAAAGTAATAAATGTTTCACTTGCTATAGCCTCACATTCTGGGCTACCAGGAACATTTATAGTTTCAGTTACTGTTAAAATAAAATCACTGGTTGTAACAGGAAAATCTCCAGTTCCAGCAACAATCTGATGACTTAATTCACTTCCGATAAATCCAGAGCCAGTACACGACCATGAATAGTCAGTTATTGACGAATTAACAGTATATTCCCCGGCAGGTTCACTGGGAGGGACAACATAAATAGAAGCAGTAGAAGCAGAACAAGAGTTATCGTTAATTGTTGAGTTGATTTCACCTGAATCATAGGTAAAAGTTGTTTGACCGCAATCAGTTACAGCGCTAAAAGTAAGTCGTGCCATGGTTAATGAGCCATAATCGATAGGCTCACAGTCATAAATCTGAACAGCCCAGCCCGGATCGCCTGCCATAAAACCATAAATTCTTGACCATGATTCAGCTGGAGCATACATCCCATTAAGAGGAATTGGTAAATCACAAACACAGGGAACCTGTGCAGGATTTCCTGGAGTTAAAGCAGGTCCTCCTAACCAATAATTTGTAGAAAAACAAAATTCATCGACACCATTACCAGGATTACAAGGCACGTTCATATCTGCAGGATCGCAACCTGTAACTGACCAAGGAATAGTAAGATTACTCTGATATTCTCCATCAGGTCCCCAATCTGATGCAGCCGGAAGAAGTGCTACAACTCCATCATTATTAGGCTCAGTTGCTTGATAGCCTGGTGCTTTAAGATAAAAACCAAGGTCAGAGACATAAGTGTGATTTGCCCAAAAACAAACCTGAATATAAGTATCTTCATCAATTTCAAAGTTGGTACCAGGAGGATCATTAATAACAAACTGATTATCTAAGACATCTGCTTGACCTGTTAGAGTAAATGTTTCACATCCTGGATCTATCGGATTAACATCAACAAAAGTCTGATTCACCCACACCCAAGCACGATGACAGGAAATTACTCCTCCACAGTTTACCTGTGCCATATACAATCCTGAAGTAAGGCCAGTTGCAGTACTTCCTGTCTGACCAAGTGCAGAATAACTAAAGCCATCATAATAATACCATACTACAGTACAGCCAACACTAGATACTGTTAATTGTCCAATATTGGTTTGACTTTGATTTCCACAAAATACATAAACCAAATCATTTGTGCCGCCTGAACTTAAAAATCCAGAGGTATAACTCGTACTAAACGAAGTTGATGCAGTTGGTGCAGTTATCTGAGATCGAACAATGCCGAATCCAAATACTACAAGTGCAATTAATATAGATAATTTCTTTTTCATGATCAGGTATTTAAATAATTTTACTAATAAAGTCATTCACTAAAATAAACTCACCCTGATATAATATCATTTTAACATTCATTCTGTCCAATACTAACCTGAAAGTAGAACTATAATTCATCACATTCATTTTCAGATAACAACTACGCTGGTTTTCATACTGTTCACTTGATGACTTAATTCCGAATTTTACAACATTTGTTAATTCATTAACATCAACAAATACGGGTTTTGAAGATTCTTGCTCAAAAATATTATATAAATCAAAATTACAGACAATAATATTTTCAGTCTTATCAAGCATAAAAAATGTTGTAATATCATCAACAACAATATATCTTCCCTGATAATTTTCCGAATTTTCCTGAGCATTAATACTTCCGAAAATCAATAGTGATACGGTAATTATAACCGTAATTTTAATTCTCTTTCTCATAAATTTTAATTTTTTCAATATTACAAAAAAAAATAATACAAAATTATATAAATTGAATTCTGTTTTAAAGACAATCTTTAAAACAGAATCGTTGTATTATATTCAATATTTTTATTTACAAAAATTATATTATTATTCTCTCATTAAATGCAGAGCTCCTTCAATCTCATATGGTGTTCCATCAATTCCTTCAGCTTTTATAATATAATAATAAACTCCAGGAGATGCTTTGGTACCACCATCTAATGTTCCATCCCAGCCTGCTTCGTAATCTTGCCAATTTTCCCAAGTATATACCGTTCTGCCCCAACGATTGACTATCATTCCACTAAATGTACGTAAGGTCTGGGCTTTCACTTGGAAG
>JAQVEY010000001.1:0-11150 GCA_028697515.1 Bacteroidales bacterium
CAAAAGGTGCGGTAAAAATGCACACACTCCTTGATTATGACGGCAATTTGCCAACCTATGTTAATATTACAGATGGTAAAACAGCAGACAATAAAGGTGCTTATGATATTCCATTAGTCAGGCAAAGCGTTATTGTCGCAGATAGATTTTACAATGATTTTTCGTTGCTAAACGTTTGGGACAGCAGTCAAGTATTTTTCGTCATAAGGCATAAAGAGAATATTCAATATGAAAAGATTAAGGAGAACGAACTCCCTGATAATCGCCACCAACATATTCTGATTGATGAAATAATTGTCTTGAAAAATCAGTCATCAAAAGACAAGTATCCTAAGAAGCTTCGGCGTGTTGCCATTTGGGATGATGTGAATCAACAAACCATAGAACTTATTACAAATCAAATGACATGGTCTTGTAATACCATATCTGAACTGTACAAAAGCCGTTGGCAAATTGAAATATTTTTCAGAGACATTAAACAGTTATTGCACATAAAATCATTTGTCGGAACAAGTGAAAATGCAGTTATGATACAGATTTGGACTGCTCTAATCACAATCTTAATTCTAAAAGCATTAAAAGCATTGGCAAAATACAACTGGTATCTTTCAAACCTAGTTGCTTTTATCAGATTAAACCTATTTGTAAAAGTAGATTTGCAAAATTGGCTCGACAAACCATTTGAAGATGATGTTGGACCTCCAGAACTTTATGTTCAGGGGTCTCTTTTCTAATTTTTCAAAAAAAGCATCTGAAATATCAGTATTTTCGTATTTTTGATGCAATTAATAATTTATTTAGGACACTATTGGTACAAAACATAAAATCATTTTGTGTTTCATAATAAAGGAATATTCCTACTTCATTCAATATCAGTTTTTTGATTAATTACCCAATTTCTCCTTATACATATTAGGAGTCATACCTGTAATATTCTTGAATACGGTAAAAAATGCAGATTTGCTATTAAAACCGCATTCGTAACCAATAGCTTCTATTGAGTATTTGTTTTTGGGGTCGGAGAGGAGCTTTTTGACTTCTTCGATACGATATTCGTTAATAAACCTGAAAAAGTTCTTACCAAGTTCTACATTTAAAACTTCTGTTATGTTGTGTTTGGGAATTTTTAGGTTTTCACTCAACATATTCATATTTATGTCAGGATTTAGATATGCTTTTTCTGTTTCAACATATTTTATAATTGCATTTTTGATTTGTGTTTTACGTCTGTCGCTTAATAATGAGTTTTGATATTTTTCTTTTTTTGTTGTCTCTTGTATTTCAGGATAAAAGATTTTTTGCTGACGTAGTCCGTAAAATCCCAAAATATATATTAATACTAACAATGCCGAATAGTTGTATATGTATTGAGTGATAGTAGTTTCGGGAACACTGACAACAACAACACCTACTAAAATTGCCGCTCCACAGTACAGATTGTAGAATACCACAATAAAAAATATCCATTTCAGACTTTTACCACTTTCAATACTGGAAAACTCATTTTCAAGTTTTTTCCGGTGGTAAAACACCATTCTTGCACTTAAAAAATTGTATATTATCCACGAAATAATAGAAGCGAACGAAAATGTAAATCTGAACCATTGATTGGAGTCGGTTGCAAAGAAATTATTCAGATTCAATTTTTCTTGAAGTACATAAACCATTGCTTCAAATATTATAAATGGAGCAAGATGTAAAAAGTGAATATTTTTAAGCTTGAAGTCAGGTTTAGTCAAGGATTTTATATATAAGAAAAAAGCTGGATTAAAAAGTAAAAAAGTTGATGAAAGAAGCGGTATATCCCATAAATTAATATCAATTGCACAAGTCAGAAATTCAATTCCCAATAAAAAAAGCCATGCTGATAAAATCTTATCTTGTGCCTGAAGGCTTTTCTTTGCGGCAATTAATATAGCTGCAAACAAACTTTGCGAAAAACCTACCCACACTATTGTTTCCATCATAATTCAAATAGTTTTGCCTAAACTTATGCAAAGTTAACGAATATATCGGGATTTTATTTTGGAGATGGATTTTTTGTGTTTTCGAATACACAATTATTAAAACATGTAAATTATGCAAGTTTTAATAATATTGTTTATATTTGCATTATGGGAAATTTTATATACAGAAAACAATACATAAAAAAACTGTTGTCATACAAAGACCAAGACCTTATAAAGGTTGTTACAGGTATGCGTAGGTCAGGCAAATCAACGCTTTTAAAAATATATATTAGCGTACTTCAAAATATGGGCATAGAGTCGAAACAAATTCTTTCGCTAAATTTTGAAGAAATGGAACTTTTCAAGTATCTCAACGATTTAGACGGCTTATATGCATACATTATTGAACAGTTAGATTTATCAAAACCTTGTTATGTCTTTTTAGACGAAGTGCAAAATGTAAAAGAGTTTGAGCGTTTGGTGGATGGTTTGTTTGTGAAATCCAATGTTGATATTTACATTACTGGTTCAAATGCAGTTTTATTAAGTGGTGAGTTGGCAACATTGTTGAGCGGTCGCTATATCGAAATTTCAATTTTGCCTTTTTCGTTTAATGAATATCTCGAAGCTCGTAAAATTGATAGTAGCAATAAATATCTAAATTACGAATCATATTTCTTTGATTATGTAAACGAAACCTCTCTGCCCAAAGGCGTAAAATTAAGAGAAAGCGGTTACGATAAAGTTTACGAATACTTAGAATCTATTTACAAAACAATAATAGAAAAAGACATTACTCAAAGGCATCAAATAAATGATAAAAGGGCATTTGGTAACGTCGTTAAATATGTGGCTTTCAATATCGGAAACGCAGTTTCTCCAGGCAATATCGCTAATATCTTAAAACAAGACGGGCAAACCACACACAATACTACAGTTGAAAGGTATCTAGAATACTTGGAAGCGAGTTTTGTTTTTTACAAGCTAAATCGTTTTGACTTGCAAGGGCGAAAACAACTTGCCACACAAGAAAAATATTATTTGGCCGATGTAGGTTTATTAAATGTTTTAGTAGGCAGAGACCGAAACAGAGACAGAGGACATATTTTGGAAAATATTGTGTACTTAGAATTGCTACGCAGAGGTAATAAAATTTGGACAGGTACAAGCCGTAATAGCGAAGTGGACTTTGTTTGCAAAACTCCAAATGGCGATATTGAATATTATCAAGTAGCATGGCAAATCATAAACGAAATAACCAAAGAACGAGAGTTTGGTGCATTAGAAAAAATAAAAGATAATTACCCAAAGTTTTTACTTACTACAGATAGTTTTACTCAAAATCAGAATGGAGTGCGACATTTAAATGTGTATAATTGGTTACTTGATACAAATGAAAACGAAAAATAACTCTAGCTTATAACAGAGTCTTGACACAATCAGCTACAGGCTTATCAATTGAAATTAGATAGTTTTAAAATATTATTCATACTATTGCATTCTTTTACTCGAAAATAGAAGTGATTTGAAATAAAAAATAACACTCACCCCTCTTCCCAACTCCCTATCCTAAAGCCAATTGTAAAATAAATCACTTTTTCGATACAAGTTGTAAAAATATTGCATAGCTTTGAAATTGATTTGTGAGGAATCTTCTTTTGAAGTTAGGATATTAAAATAATAATTAAAATTGTATTAAATGGGGGTACAAAAAGATGGGGGAAAGCGTATTTATACATTTGTTTTTGATTGGGGGAAAATGGATTTTACGTTTTTTGGAAAGGAGTTGGCTGCAAGGCGAGGAAAGAACAACAAAGTACAAACTTGAAACGAAATGAATGAATTGAAAACGAAATACTGCAAAAGTTAGATTAATGATAAAAAAATGAATTTCCTATCGCACAATAACCTCTTAACTATACTTATAGTCCGTTGTACAATAAACTACAATTGTGCAATTTTGTACTCGTGGACATAAAAGAAAAAATAGGAATAAGATTAAGAGAATTAAGAAAGCTAAAAGGTCTTAGTCAAGAAAAATTTGCATTTGAATGTGAACTAGATAGAACCTATATTGCAAGTATTGAGCAAGGGAAAAGAAATGTTTCTATTGTCAATATTGAAAAAATAGCAAAAGCACTTAATATGTCCGTTTACGATTTTTTTAAAACAGACATATTTGAAAATGATTAAAGTAAATGATTTTGTAGTATTATCAAAAAAGACAAGTGGAATAGAAGTTAATTCTGTTGGGTTTGTTGAAGAAATTAAAGAAAAAAAAGCTAAAATATTTTTCATTGGAAAACTAAAAGAAGTAATTCTTGATGTTTCGTTGATAAAGTTTTTAGATGTTACTAAGACTGGTAAACCACACAAATATAAGATTTGCAATGTTTGTCATATTCTAAAAGAAGATTTTAAGGATTTTGATATAAATCAAACTGACGCAATGGGAAGAAAAACGACACGTCCAACTTGTATAGAATGCAGGAAAAAAATTGATGGAGTCGCATTGAAAGCGTCAGAAAAGAAAAGAATGTTAGCTGAAAAACCTGATATATTCTTTGTTTGCCCAATATGTAAAAAAGCTTCGATACCTGGTGTTACGGCAAATTTGGTAATTGATCATAATCACGAAACAGGTAATGCAAGGACATGGATTTGCGATAGTTGTAACACTGGGCTTGGTCGTTTTAAAGATGATATTGGATTATTAAAAGAAGCAATAAATTACCTAAAAAAATATAAGAAAGTTTAAAATAGTTCAGGTGGCATCATTGCTAATCTTTTAATCGCCAAGTCAGTATATTCTTTTGATATTTCCATTCCAAGAAAATTTCGTTTATTTAATTTTGCCATTTTACAAGTTGTCCCAGAACCGCACATAGGGTCAAAAACCAAATCACCTTCGTTTGTCCACGATAAAATATGATCATGTGCTAATTTTTCTGGGAAAATGGCTGTATGTTGAAATGCAATTTTATCATTAGTCGACCCCCCAAGCCCAACAGCATAACTCCAAATATTAGTTAAAGTTTTTTCCTTTTTTAATTCGCCAACTACTTTTTTATTAATGCCATCTGCCTTTTTGTTTGTAACTAATTTTTCTATTCCGTGTCTTGCTGTCTTTGTTTTTATTGGGTTGAACGTGTTAACTTTTTCTTTTGAAAAAACAAACATAAATTCATAGCAATTTGTATATGCGTTAGAACGCATAAATGGTGTGTTTTTCTTCTGATAAATCATTATATCGTGAACATTAAAACCAACTTCCTGAAAATATATGCACTGTTTAAAACTCGTTAAAGTCCTGTCCCCATTTTTAATTTTATCACCAACGACCCAAACAACGACTCCACCTGTTTTCATTACACGAAATAATTCTTTAGCGATATTTTCAAAATCAAAATGAAAACCGTTATAATTTCGTAAATCGTCATACGGTGGCGAAGTAACCACTAAATTAATACATTCATTCGGTAAACTCTGCATTCCTTCAAGGCAATCAATATTGTAAATATTGTTTATTTCAAAATTTCCAACTTTCATTTTGATTTATTTTAAAATACAAAGATAATAAAAACTTTTAAATTGATACTTATAATCTACAATATTTTGAAGTATTTATCAACAAAATGTTCGACATACAGGCAAACATTATTTTACCAATGAAAAATCTATTTTTACACATACAAAGAAAATTTGTAATCTTATGCAGTATTTCGTTTTATTTGACAAGTTTGTAAATGATTGAAGAACAGAACGCCCAGCCTATAATATGCGGTATGTTTTATTGCCGAGTGAGTGCTAAAATGAAAGGTTGTGGCTCGCTTCATACTTCATCTGGGTTTGACAGTGAAATACTCCGAGTCAGAGTAAAATACAGTCCGCTCAGCTAGCCGGCTGATTATCCACTACAAAAAAAATTGCCCACCCCTCTTTCCAACTCCCTATCTTCCAGCCAATTGTAAAATAAATAACTTTTTCGATACAAGTTATAAAAATATTGCATAGCTTTGAAACTGATTTGTGAGGAATCTTCTTTAGAAGTTAGGATATTAAAATAATAATTAAAATTGTATTAAATGGGGGTACAAAAAGATGGGTGAAAAGCGTATTTATACATTTGATTTTAGTTGGAGGAAAACGGATTTTGCGTTTTTGGGAAGGAGTTGGCGTTCATTGTAAAGCATCTCCGTAAACAGCAATAACAAAACAAACAACTAATTTTTCCATTTTTATAAAGCAGATGATTACAAAACTTACAGTAACTGAAAATATAGCAAAAATATTCTCTTGCAATAATGATATTTCCAAACTAAATAAATACTATCAGCAAGCAAAAGATGGTATTATTAGATTTGTTTCAGAGGAAGAAAAGTTTACATTTTTGATTTGGATATCTATGATTAGAGGAGAACATTCAAGTGCGAAAAAAACATATCTGATTACAGATTTTCTCAATAAAAGAAAAATAACTCAAGAAGGAGACTTTTATCAACTATATGAACCATTATTTATTGCAGAATCTATATATCCAGAATTACCCAATAAAGAAGATGATGAAATCAAATCTTTAGCAATTATGATGTATATCTTAATTGCCGATTATTTATTTAGAACATATAGATATTTAGAGTGTTTGGAATATGCCGCAGAGATTCTTAAAATAGATGAATCAAACCACACCGCTCTGTTTTTTAAAGGTTTATGTGGGGAAGCTGTATTACAGTACCGCTACAACATGAGTCAAAAAACAATGGTATTAATAGATGATATATATAAATCAATTAATCCCAATGAGGTGCATTTTGATAAGAAAATTGTTATTGATAAGATTGAACATTATAAAAAAATAGATACATCAGGATGGAAATACATTGGATTATGCTTTTCTAAGGCAACAAAAGAAATATTAGAAGATCTTTTTTGGAGTGAAGAACAAAAATTTTACTTGGCCAATAAATTATATATAAATCCCTTGATAGAAATAGATTGTTACCTTGAAAGTACAAATGAATGGATACCAGCCGTTGGTATTTCTCAAGAGGTAAAAGATTTATTTGATAGCATCATAAAAGATTTTAAATTCTGTAGAAAAAAAATTTATTTCTATGACAGCTGTTCGGATAAAGAAAAACTTGATTTAGTTTTAGTTTTTAACTTCTTATTTTCACTTTTTGACAAAATAGGATATTTGTTATATAAATATTTTGACTTGGATTTAAAAGATCATCAAACCTATTTGCACAAGGTATTTACGGCTGATATGAATAATACCTCTATTAAATTATTAGATGTGAAAAATCAATATTTATACTCACTTTATCATATAAGTAAAGAATATTCTCAAACTACTTCATTTCATAATCCAATGAATAAGGTATCCAAAGCAATTAAAGAGAATAGAAATTTATTGACACATAGAGGAACTATTATGGCAAACGAAGATACTGTATACGATGTCTCTTTTCATTTGGCTAAGGTGGTGAGAAGGTGTATAATATACACAAATCTGATTTTTTATATAGAAGAATATAGAAGAAATTTAAATCTTCCATATACAGATTTGATATTCTCTGATTATTTAGGAAATCATTTAGTTCAGAAATTCCAATAAATATATAATTCTGCTTGGATTAGGAAAAAATATCCAAAGAATTCAAATATGTGTAGAAAAACATATAGAAATGACATCAGACAAACTCAGCATTTTGTGACACAAATATAGAGAATAGACAAAAGAAGAGAAAAACAAAATGAGAAACTGAAAACAACTGAGTAGGAAACAACGAACCGCCAACAAAGGCTATATGCAATAAGGGTTTCAGTGGTAATTCAGACATTCTACCCCGCTCAAATTTCGGTGTAGGTGGATAGGAACGCTGCTCGAAAACCTAACCGTTTCATATTGTCAACCGCTTGTCCCGATGAAAAAAAGTTTGTGAGTAAAAACATTCAGCAATGAAAAAATAGTTATATTTGTATTATGGATAAAATTGGTTTTATAGAGATTAGAATATCAGGTTCAAAGGGAAACCTTGACTTAACACCTGACAATTATGATATTCGGGAGATAATTTCTATTCTTGAAAATGCTGAGAACTTACTATATCCTAGCGACAAAAGAGACAGACCAACTATTAGCTATAAAATTGAAGAAGGATCTGTAAAGCATATTTTAAAAACTTCTATCCAATATATTATTGGTTTTAATGCAATTATTGGACAAGTTAATCAAGTACAAAATATTGATTTTTTAGACTTAAACTCAGCAAAAGCATTTGAAAATATACAGGATATTGCAACCAAACGGAATTATGTTTTTAGTATTAAAACATCTCTAGAACAGACAAATGAAGTCAGGATTGACAGGACTACTAGATATTACAGGACAGAAGCAATATGGGCGGATGCAGAATTTTACTTTTACGGCAAAGTGACAAATGCAGGAGGAAAGGACAAAGCCAATATTCACATTTATACTGAAGAAATTGGAACAGTTAGAATACAAACTCCAATAAGTTTTCTAGAGAAATATGATGAGAATATGTTATATAAAACATTTGGAATAAGAGCGACTGGCAAACAACATTCTGAAACTGGAGAAATAGATACATCAACATTGAAGTTTATCGAATTAGTTGATTATCAGCCAAAATATGACGAAAAATATTTAAAATCACTTCGAGATAAAGCAAAAAAATCATGGCTTGGAACTATTAATCCAGACAATTGGTTGAATAATATAAGGGGTAGGTATGATGCATAAGGCAGTTCTACTTGACACGAGTTTTTTTCTTCGTTTTTTAAACGATAAAGACCCTTTATTCAAAAATGCTGATGCTTATTTCCGTTATTTTATTCAAAAAGAAATAACAATGATGATTTCAACAATTAGTATTGCAGAATATTGTGTTGGAGGTGATGTTCATGAACTTCCATTAAGAAATCTGCAAATAGTTCCTTTCAATTTAGACCATTCAAAAAAAACAGGGGAGTTCGCAAAGATTGTATTTGAAGCAAAGAAAAAAGATAAATTAGACCTGACTAATAGAAATATTATTCCAAACGACACAAAACTTTTTGCTCAAGCAGATATTGAAAAAAATATCGAATTTTATATCTCAAGTGATTCTGAGAGTTATAAAATTTATAATCTGATAAAAGAAAAATTGAATCCAAAGTTTCAGTTTATTGACTTAAATATTCCTTACAATCAGACATTTGGAATACTTGATTTATAAAAAGTAAGAAACGCTAACAAACGCTAAAAATACAGTCCGCTCAGCTAGCCGGCTGATTATCCACTACAAAAAAATTGCCCACCCCTCTTTCCAACTCCCTATCTTCCAGCCAATTGTAAAATAAATAACTTTTTCGATACAAGTTATAAAAATATTGCATAGCTTTGAAACTGATTTGTGAGGAATCTTCTTTAGAAGTTAGGATATTAAAATAATAATTAAAATTGTATTAAATGGGGGTACAAAAAGATGGGTGAAAAGCGTATTTATACATTTGGTTTTGGTTGGGTGAAAATGATTTTGCGTTTTTGGGAAGGAGTTGGCAAACATAGTAAACATTTGTAGTAACAATACATAAAAGTCAATTTTTATGAGAATATATCTAATAATTATTAGTATTATTATAGTTTCAACTAGTGCTTTCGCACAAGAAACTACCTTTTCCAAAAAAATTGGATATTCAAGTTACATCTATGTCAATTCTACTGCATCATCTTTTGAAAATGGGCAATTAATGGCAGGTCATGCTGAAGGGAAAGGATTAGTTGTCAATACGGACTCGTTTGGGGATCAAATATGGAGCTACACCTACAGTGAACCTGAAGGAACTATTGACATGCATTTTAAGGAAATAATAAGTTGTGTTGATTCAACTTTTTTTATTACTGGATATAGTTTTTGCAACTCAGAAAGCCAATCTGCTGTTTGTGCAAAAATTTCTGATGATGGTAGTGTAATATGGTCAAAAGAATATAATGCAAACAATGCTTGCATGACACATATTTCTTTTGCACAACAAACTAATGACAATGGTTATATAGTTTTGGGACAAACGCACTCAGTTGGCAGTTTATTATCCTATATTTTTATTGCTAAACTCACTTCTGAAGGTAATATCCAATGGTCTAAACAGTTACGAATTGGAAATAATGCAAATTATGGAGATAGAGTGATCCAAACTTCAGATGGCAATTTGATACTTGTCGGCTATATGGCAGATTACCCAGCCTATTCACCTTTTTCGTTTCTTATAAAACTGTCTTCTAGTGGCAATATATTATGGTCTAAAAAATATGAAGTTCCTGCTAATCCAAGTAGTTATTCAGGAAATGATATTGAGTATGACGATTCTTGTTATGTTTGTTGTTTAAGAGGAACTATAGTGAAAGTTGATTCTATTGGTAATGTACTTTCATGCAAGAAAGCTAGTTCTATTGAAAATCCTGACGAGTTTGTAAAATTGTCAAGATTGATTAAAACCTATGATGATGGTTACATATACCTGTCTGAATCGAATAGTAACTGTAATATAATAAAGGAAGACTCTTTAGAGAATGTCTTGTGGGGGAAGAATGTTATTTTAAATTTATATGATTTTATTTCAACATTTGATAATGGGATAATATTAGTTGGAGGTAATCCATCATACAAAAACCAAGAAACTATTTATGAAGACAATGGCATAATAAAAATAGATTCCATTGGCAATGGTCAAAACTGTATGGAACAAGCAAATTATTTTTTCGAAGAAGAAACGATAAATGTGTCAGATATGGAAATTGAGATTATCGATGGAGCTACTATGAATACATTTACTTCTTCAAGAGAGACAATAGAATTGTTATTCTCCGATGGATGTCTAGAGCCTTACACATTTGAAGATAATTTAGTTTTGGAAAATTGCTTCGATATTTTTCCTAATCCTAATGATGGGGTTTTTGAAATAAAGAATATTACTGATAAAAGATTGTATTTAATCATTTACGATATTTCGGGTCAGAAACTACTAGAAAAATCATTTAATTATGAAAATAATACTATAGATTGTTCATTCTTAAAGAATGGTATCTATTATTACTCAATATATTATTCACATAGAATAATCAAATCTGATAAATTTATAATTTCAAAATAGACATTATAACTACGTTTGCTAACAGCGCCTTGTCATTAT
>JAQVEY010000001.1:11160-19378 GCA_028697515.1 Bacteroidales bacterium
ATTTGGACGTTTGGGAACTATTAAGTAAATTTGTTGCAAGTTTGACAAGGATGGTTTTTCAATATCCCGTTTCTATGGCAAGCTTCAACCATTAACCCAACCGTTCCCCCCTCCAAACCCATTCTTTCAGAGTATCTGATTATATATTTCTATACATCAAATCTTCTCATTTTAAAATTTGTGTAAAAAAAATCAAAAAAAACTTGCATCGTATTATTTTAATATCTACATTTGACCAATTGGTTAAACCAATAAGTTAAACCTAATAGTTAAACTATATGGATAATAATGAAGAATTAAATGCTGAACAGAGAATAATAGATGCCGCAGCAGATGTTTTTGAGGAAAATGGATTTGATGGTGCAAGAATGCAGCAAATTGCCGATAAAGCCGGCATTAACAAGGCTTTACTGCATTATTATTTTCGCAGCAAGGATTTGTTGTTCGAAAAGGTGTTTTTAATTGTTGCCGAAAGGATTTTTGCAGGTTTTATAAAAGCTTTTGAAGAAAAGGGTACTATTTTTCAAAAAATAGAATTATTTGTAACAAAGCATCAGGAATTATTGTACAAAAACAGACGTTTTCCGATATTTTTCTTTAACGAAATATCGCGTAATCCTATGCTGATGAAAAAACTTGTCGCAAAATTGGAATTCAACAACAGGTTTAAAAACTTATTTATTCAGCTTGAGGAAGAGAAGAAAGCCGGTATAATCCGTCAGGATGTTGATGTAAGGCATCTGATGATAAATATTGTGTCTCTGTCTGTTTTCCCGTACATAGGAAGGCCTGTAATAAAAGAAATTATGTCTGATTTTGGTTTTAGTTATGAGCAATTTCTTGAAGAAAGAAAATCGGTAGTTGCAAATTTTGTTATTAATTCTATAAAAGCTTGATATGAAAAAGATTATAGCATTTATATTTTTGTATTTACCTCTGTTGTTGGCAGCACAGCAATCATTAAGACTGGATTCTTGCCTTTATTTAGCTGAAAAGAATTTTCCCTTGCTAAATAAAGTTGAGCTAATTCATCAAACAGAGGAGCTGAATAATAAAATATCGTCAATATCATACTATCCCTCGGTTCGGATAAATGCACAGGCAAGCTGGCAGACAGATGTAACTCAGATTAGTATTGATAATCCCATGTTTGCTGAATATTTTCCGGAGATGAGCAAAGACCAATATAAAATATATGCAGAGATAAATCAGACTATCTGGGATGGAGGACTTGTATCGGCAAAGAAAGAGCTTGAAATTGCTGCTTCAAAAGCCGGTTTAAGTCAGATTGAAACCGATATTTTTGCTCATAAGGAAAGGTTGATAAGCATTTATTTTGGAGCCTTGTCAATGCAAAAGCAGATGGAAATACTTATAATGAAAAGCGATCAACTTCAGAATGTTATTAGCGATCTCAGAGTAGCTATGGCAAATAATATTGTTATGCAGTCGCAAATAGATGTTTTACTCGCCGAAAAAATTGTCCTTGAGCAAAATATAACTGAACTTGAATATGAAATAATGTATTTTGTCAAATTGTTATCGGTTTATTGCGGAACTGAATTTGATCAAAATCTGACTTTTCTTACCCCAACTCCCGATATTAGTCCCGGTATGGAAATAAATCGTCCCGAGTTAGCGTATTTTGAATTGCAGAAACAACAGATAATGGCAGGCAAAAGTATTATAAACACTTCGCGAATGCCAAAGGTTTTTGCTTTTGCTCAGACTGGCTATGGTCGTCCGGGATTGAATATGCTTAGCAATGAATTTGAACCTTACGCAATTGTAGGAGCAAAATTAGTCTGGACTCCATGGGAATGGAATAAATCGAAATATGAAATGCAGTTGCTCGAAGTAAAATCTGATATTATTGACAATGCTCAACAAAATTATATGTTGCACCAGAATGCTTTGATTGAAGCTCAATTGCAACGAATTGAAAAAATAAAGAGATTGTCGGAGAAAGATCAGGAACTGCTTGAATTAAGAGAAAGTATTACAAAATCATATTTAATTCAACTAAACGGAGGGGTACTGAAATCATCTGATTATTTGAACGCTTTAAATGATGAAAATGCTCAAAGATTAACAATTGAACTGCATCAATTAATGATGGCAGAGGCAGTTGTTAAATACAATTTAATTAAAGGAGAAATTTACGGAGGAAAATGATTGTTATAAATAAATATAAAGCTTATGAAAAAAAATATTTTAGTTGTAATAGTTTTGATGAACTTGCTGTTGTTCTCGTGCAGCAGTAATTCTGACAAAGCCGATGCATATGGGAATTTTGAAGCTGAAGAAACAGTAATATCTGCCGAAGTGAACGGTAAATTGCTTGAGTTTGCTGTTAATGAGGGCGATGAAATAAAAAAAGGTGATATCGTTGGAATGATTGATACGATACAGTTATATTATCAGAAAAAACAATTAAAGGCAAAAAAGGCTGCGATTGAAACAAATTTCAGCAATATAGTTTCGCAGGTAGCAGTGATTGACGAGCAAATAAAAACCTTGGAAAAGGAAAAAGCCCGAGTTGAAAAACTGTTAAAATCGCAGGTTGCTACACAAAAGCAGCTCGATGATATTGTTGGTCAGATAAATGTTTTGGAAAAGCAGAAAGCCAGTGTAAAATCTCAAAATGCATCATTATTTGCCGAGATAGAAGCTGTAAATTCAAGTATCGAGCAAATTGATGATCAGTTAAAACGTGCATTTATAGTCAATCCTATTAATGGAATTGTTCTGGGCAAATATGTTAAGCAGTTCGAATTGGTAAATGCGGGCAAGCCGCTATATAAAATTGCCGATATGTCTGAAATTATTTTGCGGGCATATATTAGTGGTGAGCAACTTGACGATATTAAAACAGGACAGAAACTTAGAGTGGAAATTGATAAATCTGCAGATGAAAACCATGTTTATGAAGGAACAGTTATCTGGATATCTTCCGAAGCTGAATTTACACCCAAAATGATTCAAACAAAAAAGGAAAGAGTAAGTCTGGTTTATGCAGTCAAAATACGTGTAGTAAATGATGGCAAAATAAAAATAGGCATGCCTGGGGAGGTATATTTTAAATAGTATATAAAACTAATGGCAGAAATTGAGATATATAATTTATGTAAGAATTATGGAGATGTTAAGGCTCTGGATAATTTATGTCTTAGTGTCGAAAAGAATGGTTTTTATGGACTTATTGGACCCGATGGAGCAGGAAAGACAAGTTTGATGAGAATAATTACAAGTTTGATTTTACCTGACAGTGGAGAAATTAGTGTAGGTGGGCTTGACCCTGTTAAAGATTATAAGAAACTAAGGCTGAAACTAGGTTATATGCCAGGCAAATTCTCACTATATCCTGATTTGAGTGTTGAAGAAAATTTGAGATTTTTTGCTGGTGTATTTGGTACAACTATAAATGAAAATTACCATCTGATAAAAAGCATTTATTCTCAAATAGAGCCTTTCAAGAATCGTCGTGCCGGGAAATTGTCAGGAGGGATGAAACAGAAACTGGCATTGTGTTGTGCCTTGATTCACAAACCTGAAATATTGATACTTGATGAGCCTACCACAGGTGTTGATGCTGTTTCGAGACGTGAATTTTGGGATATGTTAAATGAAATCAGAAGTTATGGAATAACAATTTTGGTTTCAACTCCATATATGGAAGAAGCTGTTTTGTGTGACACAGTATCACTATTATTTAAGGGTAAGGTGGTTGAGTCTGGGACTCCAAAGGAAATTACAAGCAGGTATTCTTCAACAATTTATTCCGTTAAAACAGATAATATCCCCTTAGCACTTAAGGTTTTGCGAAATATCCCTGGACTTATGTCGGTAAATAGTTTCGGACAAAATATTCATCTGGTTTTTAAAGATGAAAATCATTCGGAGCAGGAGATTACAAATTTTTTAACAGCGAATAATATTTTAGATGCCGAACTAAGTAGAATAAAAGCCGGAATAGAAGACAGCTTTATTGATTATATTCTTAAAGAAAACAAGAACTAAATGAATAATGAAAATATCATAGAAGTTGAAAATTTGGTAAAGAAATTTGGTGATTTTACTGCCAATGACAATCTATGTTTCGAAGTCAGGAAATCGGAAATATTTGGATTTTTAGGAGCAAACGGGGCAGGCAAAACAACAGCGATTAAAATTTTATGCGGACTTCTGTTTCCAACTTCTGGAAAGGTTATGGTTGCCGGCTATGATGTTTATAAAGAGCGTAACAAAATTCGTAAAAACATTGGTTATATGAGTCAGGGATTTTCGCTTTACGAAGATTTGACTGTAAAAGAAAATATTGAGTTTTATGCAGGTATTTATGGCTTGAAAAGGACTGAAATTAAAACACGATTTGACGATTTGGTTAGTAAACTTGGTATAGAAGAATTGAAAGATAAATTTGTGAGCGATTTGCCATTGGGATGGAAGCAGAAAATAGCTTTTTCGGTTGCAATTTTTCATAAACCTCAGATAGTATTTTTGGACGAACCAACTAGCGGAGTAGATCCAATTACAAGACGACAATTTTGGGATTTGATTTATGAAGCAGTAGAATCGGGTATAACTGTTTTTGTTACAACGCATTATCTTGATGAGGCAGAGTATTGCGATAGAGTTTGTATTATGGCTGAAGGGAGAATTGATGCAATTGGTAGTCCTGATGAATTAAAATCAAAATATAAATCAGAGAATATGGATGAGGTTTTTGTAAAAATAGCAAGGGGAACTAATAAAATGAATAATAAGTAAATGAAACGATTTTCGGGATTCCTGGTAAAGGAGTTTTTACATATTTTACGAGATAGGCGAACAATGTTAATATTGTTCTTAATACCAATATTTCAGATACTTATTTTTGGTTATGTAGTCAAAAACGAGGTAAAGGATGCCAAAATTGGGATAATAGATCTATCACATGACAATGTAACAGAAGAAATAACAGCCCGGCTTGATGCAGCGGTTGATTTTAGAGTCGTCAGGGAATATCAAACATACGAAGAAGCCGAAGCTGGTTTTCGGGCAAATGAAATAAAAGCTGTTGTTGTTTTTGCTGATAATTTTGCTAATGATATGGGCAAATATCGTAAAGCAGATGTGCAGATACTTTTGGATGCTTCTGATCCAAATTTAGCAAATTTGATAAATAGTTATATTTCAGTTATTCTTAATAAATACTCTGCAGAAGTTAATAAAACCGGAAATAGTGTTATTGTTAGTACCGAACCGCGCATGTGGTTTAATGAAAATCTTCACAGTGCATATATGTTTGTCCCGGGAACAATGGCTCTGATTCTAATGCTAATAACGGCTTTAATGAGCTCGATTTCTATTGCAAGAGAA
Organism: Bacteroidales bacterium; assembly: GCA_028697515.1. Classification (GTDB taxonomy): domain Bacteria; phylum Bacteroidota; class Bacteroidia; order Bacteroidales; family ML635J-15; genus Bact-19. The sequence goes on from JAQVEY010000001.1 coordinate 16,522, forward strand.
AAGGAAACAGGCACAATGGAAATACTTCTTGTGTCTCCTTTAAGACCGATTCAGATTATTCTCGGTAAATTGACACCTTACGCTGTATTATCAATTGTAAATGTGGTAAGTATTCTGGTTATTGGCAATGTTGTGTTTGGAGTTCCGGTACATGGTAGTTGGGTTTTACTGCTTTTGGTAAGTTTTCTTTTTATTTTACTTGCTTTAAGTCTTGGCTTACTCGTGTCAACTTTGGTCAAAACACAGCAGACTGCAATGTTTATATCAATTCTAGGATTGATGTTGCCTACGATGTTATTGTCGGGATTTATTTTTCCAATCGAAAATATGCCTGTTATTCTTCAGTATTTGAGTTATATAGTTCCTGCAAAATATTTTCTGATAATTATAAAAAGTATAATGCTTAAAGGTTTAGGACTAAGTTATGTTATAAACGAAGTTTTGATTTTATTTGGTATTACGCTTGGGCTAATAGCTCTGAGTGTTTATAAGTTTAAAGTGAGATTGGAGTGATTAGTAATTAGTAATTAGTAATTAGTAATTAGTAAGTAGTAGGTAGTAGGAAGTAGGAAGTAGGTAGTAGGTAATCATACGGATTACTGATTACCGATTACCGATCACCGATCACAGATTACAGATTACAGATTACGAAGTAGTAAGTAAAACGAATAGTTTTTTAAAGTTGAAGTTAAGGTATTAATTTAAATTTAATGAGAACGGTATTAATTATATTAAGAAAAGAATTCAGACAGATATTTCGCGACAGGATGATGATTCCTATTATCTTTATTATGCCATTTGTACAGACACTTGTTCTTGTATATGCAGCTACATTGGAATTGAAGGATACGAGTATTACTGTTGTGGACTTGGATCGTTCTGATTATTCAAGAAATTTGATTTCGAAATTCAATGCTTCACCATTTTTTAAAGTAAATTTTCAGGATTATAATTATTCAAATATTGAGGATGATATATTAAAAGAAAATACAAAATCGGTCATAATAATTCCGGATAATTTTGAAAAAGACATTAGAAATAGTATTCCTGTAAATTTGCAGATGAATATTAATGCTATTGACGGACAAAGTGCGAGTCTTATCAGTATATATGTAAATCAGATTTTAGCAGGATTCGTTAAAGAAAAAATACTTCATCCAACAGTTTTGAGTCAAGGACAAATGCCTGTTAGTTTTAATGTTAAATCACGTTTTCTGTATAACGAAGAGTTGAATTTTAAACATTTTATGCTTCCGGGAATTCTTGTTATATTGATAAGTATGATAAGTATATTTCTCACAGCGCTTAATTTAGTTAAGGAAAAAGAAAAAGGGACAATGGAGCAGATAAATGTTACGCCAATACAAAAATGGCAATTTCTTACCGGCAAGATGCTTCCTTTTATGATAATAGGAATTTTTGAGCTGGCTCTGGGATTAACTATTGGCATTTTGATGTTTGATTTGCCTTTCGAGGGCTCGGTCTTGACATTGTTTGTTTTTGCTTTGGTTTATTTATTTGCAGGAATAGGAATGGGATTGTTAATTTCTGATTTTGCATCAACACAGCAGCAGGCGATGTTTACAATATTTTTCTTTTTCCTGATTTTAATCCTTATGAGTGGAATTTTTACTTCTGTTGAGAGTATGCCGGACTGGGCACAAACAGTTAATAAAATAAATCCTCTATATTATTTTATGAGGATACTTCGATCCGTTATTTTAAAAGGTTCCACAATTGCTGATCTCATTCAAGAGTTTCTGGCGTTGGTAATTATGGGAGTAACGATAATGTCAGTTGCAGTTTGGAGGTACAGGAAGACGAATTAGGTAAATATTGTAGATTTGCGTGAAATATTTTTAAATATTTTGTTGTTCAAATTTTTTGATCATCGCGGGTTTTGTCATGATTTTTGCCACCACACCCCAGCCCAATGCTAAGGCAAAAATACACGCCAAAACCCCTGCTCACAGCTCATTACAAATATGCCAAATATTTTATCGAATAGTTTTTGTGTTGTTAGGGGCATATAATAACGAATTAGCAGATATAAAAACAAGCTAGCCATAAAATTCAAAATTAATTTGCTTTTGATGCTATTATGGTGTATCTTTGCATCATAAATTAATTATTATGACTAGACAGAGTATTTCATTTACAGATCCAAATGATGAGTGGTTAAAATCTCAAGTTGAGAGTAAAGAATATTCAAGCAAAAGCGAACTAATAAATGATTTAGTACGTCAGGCTAGAAAACAACAATGTCAAATAGACTGGTTAAAATCTAAATTGGAGCTTGCTGAAAAAAGTGGGTTTACAAATGACAGTAAGGAGCAAATATTATTAAAATCTAAGGCTATATTAGATGAATAAATATCGGTTAAGCAATGTTGCGAAAGAAGATTTGATTAGAATTCATAATTATGGCGTAAGGAAATTTGGAGTAGCACAAGCTGACAGATATTTTGATTCGTTTTTTACGTATTTTGATATTATAGCTGAGCGTCCATTATCATTTGAGTCTGTTGATTATATAAAACACGGATATAGGCGTTGTGTATGTGGATCTGACAGTATTTATTACAAAGTAAATAATGATATTATTGATATTATGGCTATTGTTGGAAGACAAGACTTGAATAATATTTTTGAATATTAAAACTACGGCACCTGACAGCAACTATGTTATTATGTTGCAAAATAATCTCATTCAGGAGTTTCTGGCGTTGCTAATTATGGGAGTAACGATAATGTCAGTTGCAGTGTGGAGGTACAGGAAGACGAATTAGGTAAAAATTGTACATTTGAATAAAATGATTTATTGATTTTATCTTGCAATTTTATTGATGCATATAAG
>JAQVEY010000262.1 GCA_028697515.1 Bacteroidales bacterium
CCCATCTGATATTATTTACAAGTATCGTAAAGAACTTAAAAGTAAAATGAAATATCAACTCGTAAATTGCCATACTGGAAAACCTTTAAATGTAGTTGAACATATAGGTTGTCATTATGGTAAAATTTTCTCGAAACATGCAGTTGGTGGAGCAGAGTTTCCACAAGTTCTTGCCGGTATGATTGAAGAATGGGGAGGTCAGGTAATTGATTATCCCGAAAGAAGACATTGTTGTGGTTTCGGATTCCGTCAATACCTAGTTATGGCAAACAGAGGCTATTCCGTTGCAAATACCAAGAAGAAATTTGAATCAATGGAACCTTACAAGCCTGATTTTGTGCTCACTAATTGTCCGGGTTGCACAATGTTTATGGACAGATGGCAATATACAATTGCCGAAATGGAAGGCAAAACCTACGATGATAATAAAATGGGAATACCTGTTCTGACTTATGAAGAATTAACAGGATTGTTATTAGGTTATAATCCATGGGATTTAGGATTTCAGGTTCATCAGGTTCAGGTTGAACCTCTTCTCGACAAATTAGGAATTAAATATGATTCTAAAGATAAGTTTATTGGAAAATCAGGAACATATCTTGGTGAACCAGAAAAACCGGAATATTTGAAAGTAAGTTATGAATAACAAAAATGTTATAATTATTGGTGGAGGTCCTGCCGGAATAGAAGCTGCATTTAATCTTGCAAATAATGATATTTCTGTAACATTATTTGAAAAAGAAAGTCAGCCTGGTGGTAATGTTAAAAATTGGGCTAAACTATTTCCTGATTTCGGAGATGCATCTGTTGTTCGTAAAGAATTAACAGATAAACTAAAACATAATAATATTAAGTTTTTAGCAAATACAAAAATTGATAATCTTAAATGGGAAAATAACAATTGGGTTGCAATTACTGACAAGGATGAAAAACATACTGCCGATATAGCACTTTTAGCAACAGGTTTCGAAGTGTTTGATGCTAGACGCAAAGAAGAACTTGGCTATGGCATTTATGATAATGTTATAACCTCGGTTGATTTTGAGGAAATGTATAAAACAGGGAAAATCCTCACAACAGAAGGAAAAATACCAGAACGCATAGCTTTTTTAAATTGTGTAGGAAGTCGTGATGAAAAAGTTGGAAATCATTATTGTTCAAGAGTATGTTGTATAACTGCAGTAAAACAAGCAATAGAATTTAAAGAACTGGTACCCCAGGCTCAAGCCTATTGTTTCTATATGGATATGCGTATGGCTGGACAATTCTACGAGGAGTTATATCGTAAATCGCAGGAAGAATTTGGCGTTAATTATATACGCGGACGTATTTCAGAAGCGGCTGTTACAATGGACAAAAGGATACAAATTAAAGCAGAAGACACATTATCTGCATTACCAATGAAAATAACTGTAGATATACTAGTTCTTATGGTGGGAATAGAGTCTTCTGAATCCACTTTAAAATTAAGTACAGATAATAATATTGTCGGACCTTATGGGTTTGCTAAAAGCAAATCATTGTTCGGAAAAGATAACTACTCTGAAAAGAAAGGATTATTTCTGGCAGGAACATGCAAAAGACCATTAACACTTCCCGAAACAATTGCAGATGGACGTTCTGCAGCAATTGAAATTATAAATTATTTAAGATTATTAGATGAAGAATTGGGGATTTAACATATCAAAACCACGCGCAATTGACTTTGATACTGCTGATACTTCAGAATATTCAAAGATTATAGAAAAAGTCCCTTCGGCACAACGTTGTCTGATGTGCGGAGCTTGTGCAGCAACCTGTTCAGCATCAAACCATATTGATTTTAATTTTCGCAATTGCCATCTAAAATACCGCAGAGGGCAGTTTGAAGGTCTAGCAGAAGAATTTGATAAATGCATGCTATGTGGTAAATGTAAATTAGTTTGCCCGAGAGGAGTAAATACAAGAGCAGTTATTTACAATATGAGGATTTTTCTCAATGATTTGAACTATAAAAACATCGAATAATGAATTACCATCCATTCATATTACCTTTTTCACTTGGAGCAATTTTTCTGTTTGCGGTGATTAGCTTCAAATTTATTTTGTGGATTCGAAATTTAGATCGCAAACAGAGATACTTTGTAAATAAAAATATTTTTAGTTTTAAAACAATATCTGCATTTTGGGAAGTAATCAGAGAAGCCTTAATTCACAGAAATATTTACAAAAAGAATCCATTGTTGGGTTATATGCACATGAGCCTTGCTTTTGGATGGTTCTTATTGATAGTTGTCGGAAAGATAGAGTCTTCCTTATATGCCGGGACATTTTTTGAAGAACCCTGGCTGGCAATATTTTTTAAATATTTTGCTAAGGAACAACATGAATTCTTTGGAGCTGCATTTTTTTCTTTTGCAATGGATTTTCTTCTTCTGATAGTTTTAAGTGGAGTTTTCTTAGCTGTAATTAAGAGATTTATCTCTAAGTTTGTTGGAATAAAAAAGGCAACTAAGCACAACAAATTTGATCGCATCGCTTTAGCTTCTTTATGGTGGATTTTCCCTTTAAGACTTCTGGCAGAAAGTTCAACAGCCGCAATTTCAGGGAATGGAGATTTTTTGACAGGCTCAGTTGGAACCCTTTTAAAAGCAATACCAGTAGAAGCATTGGAATTACCACTTTGGTGGGCATATTCATCAGTTTTATGCATATTTTTCGTTAGTTTACCTTTTTCAAGATATATGCACATCCCAACAGAAATTGTATTAGTCTTTTTACGCAAATGGGGTGCAACAATTGGGGAACAATACTCTGGATTAACAGATATTCAAATCAATTCGTGTTCTCGCTGTGGGATATGCATTGATGCATGTCAACTAAACTTTGCTGCTTCAATAAACAATGTTCAATCTGTTTATTTTATCCGCGACACAAGATATGGTAATCTTACAGATAACGTAGCAAACAACTGTCTAATGTGTGGAAGGTGCGTTGAAGCTTGCCCTGTTGGTTTAGAATTAACCCTAGTAAGACAACAATTACGCAATAAAGCAGAAATTCCTGGAAAACATTACTTTGACTACAGCCAAGCCAAAACAATCAAAGATAAAACAGATGTAATTTATTTTGCCGGTTGCATGACACATCTCACTCCAACTATTATAATCGCAATGAAAAAGATTTTCAATGAAGCTGGGATAAGGTTCTGGTTTATGGACGAAGACAAAGGACTTTGTTGTGGGAGACCCATGCGGCAACAAGGATATATTCAGCAATCAAAAGACCTCATTAGTAAAAATATGAGACTGATTGCATCTTCAGGAGCAAAATTACTTGTTACCTCCTGCCCTATTTGTTATAAATCTTTTACCGAAGAATATGTCCTTGACATTCCAGTTATGCATCATAGCGAATATATTAAAACATTGATAGACAATAAGAGTCTTAAACTTAATAAAACAGATTTAAGCATAGTCTTTCACGACCCTTGTGAACTTGGAAGAGGATCGGGAATATATGAACAACCGAGAGATATACTAAAACAAGTTGGGGAATTACGTAAATGCAGTTTAGAAAGAGAAGAAGCATTATGTTGTGGTGGAAGTCTGGCAAATACAGTTATAGAACTTGAAACTCAGATAAAAATAAGAAATCATGCTCTAGAAGTATTAACAGAATCAAAACCTGAGGTTCTAGCCACTGCCTGTCCACTTTGTAAAAAATCTTTTATACACGGCAACAAAGCAAAAGTAATGGATATAGCAGAAATTGTAGCAGAAAATATAATTTTGCAAACAAAAATAAAAACATTAACAAAACAATCAATGCACTTAACTAAAGATTTAAAAACCAAAATAAATTAAGCAATATGATAGTAGATATTTTTGACAGGCTCCATGAAGCCAGAGGGCCACTTGGACAATATCAGCAAAAAGCTGAAGGTTATTTTATGTTTCCGGAACTTGAAGGTGAAATAAAACCAAGAATGACATTTCAAGGACGTGAAGTATTAACCTGGAGTTTAAATAATTACTTAGGACTTGCGAATAATCCTGAAGTAAGAAAAGCAGATGCTGAAGCCTGCGATAAATACGGCATGGCATATCCTATGGGAGCAAGAATGATGTCAGGTCAGACAAAATATCATAAAGAACTTGAAGATAGGCTGGCAAATTTCGAAAAGAAAGAATCCGCTTTTCTGTTAAATTATGGCTATCAGGGAATGGTTTCAATAATCGACTCATTAGCAACAAGAAAAGATGTAATAGTTTACGATTCAGAAGCTCATGCATGTATAATGGATGGTATTTTTCTCCACAAAGCAAAAGGTGGAAGAAGTTTTGTATTCCCACACAACGATATTGAACGCTGTGCAAAAATGCTGAAATTTGCTACTAAAAATGCTGAAGAAAA
>JAQVEY010000263.1 GCA_028697515.1 Bacteroidales bacterium
AGTTGTCCATGTTTTGACAAAGGGTAGGTTTTTAAAAATCATAAAATCAATACCGTAAGCACCTGAATATCTGATAGTTACAATTTATATTGAACTAAATTTTATTTTTTGTCGGTTGATACTGATAATAATTCAAAAATACTGTTGGATGTAACAAACATATCCGCTGTAAAGCAAACGCCTGCACTTAGGTTTTTGTTAAGTGCATTTTCCAAAGTGTTTTTATTAAAAATAAATAATTCGGATAAGTAAGCCAATATTTTTCTTAGATTTATTTCTACCCATTTTTGGTCAGAATTATTGTCTGCCCAATCGTGAAATTCTTCTATTATTATTGATTTTGCATTACGATTAAAAATGTATTTATGTAATGAATTATTACATATAATGATTGGTGGTAAACTCTCCAATTCACAATCGGAAAAACTATAATAAGAATCAAACCAACCAGTAACAACATTTAATTTTTCATATGATAAGCCTTCCAGTATTTTTAAGGCCTTGACTTTATTTTTCACATAAAACAAATTTTCTGCAGTACTCAAGACAGAATAAGTGAATAAATGATTATGATTGTCTTTAAGAAGTGGTATTCTTGTCATCACTCATCCTCGTAAATAATTTCCTCATCCGATTCGAGTTGTCCGATGACTTTGAATTCAGTTCTTCTGTTTTTCTGACGTCCATCAGGGTTATCTCTACCGTCAGGATGTGAATTGGGAGCAATAGGAAAATTCTCGCCATATCCTTTGGCAACAAGTCGTTCAGGGCTGATACCTTTAAGAATCAGGTAATCAACAACAGATTGAGCTCGGTTCTGAGAAAGAATCATATTGTTATATTCGGTATCTATGCTATCGGTATGAGAACTGATTTCAACGATAATTTCAGGATATGCCAGTAAAATTTTGTAAATAGTATTATCAATAGTTTGTTTAGCAGTAGAAGTCAAATCGAATCTGGCAAATTCATAATAGATATTTTGGACAATAAAAGACTGCTCTGGGAAAGTATTTACAATTATTGCATCAAGTTCTATAGTGTCAGATCTAGTAATATCTTTAGTTGTAAATGGCAATCGTATTTCTCTTTTATTAAAATCCTTAACCGAGATTATGTAATCGTTACCTTGTTCTAAATTAAAGAAATAGTTTCCGGGAGTGGTAAAATCTGTTTTAACAAACATTTCTTTTCCTGTTTTTTTATCTATCATATATAGGTTTACAGGATAATCATACAGTAATTCAATTTCTTCACTTTGATCAAGGACATCAAGACTTATAGCCATTTCATTTTTATATTCTTGTTCGATGCTTTTGAAAAATAATGAATCTGTTATTCCGAATATTTTACCTGTCACTGCGATATTTATATAATCTTTGTAAATAAACTCATAAATGTCATCGCAACAGTTTTCGTTACGCAAAGAATATCCACCACTACGGTTTGAAACCATAAAGCCTTTTTGTCTGCTGTCGTCAAGAATGTAATATAAATCATCAAAACTTGAATTAATAGGATAGCCTACATTTACTGGTCCATCAAAGCTTTTGGCTTCGCCAAAGGTTTTGAAAATATCAAAACCACCTAAACCAGGCAACCCATTTGAACTATAATAAAGCATTTTAGTCTCTATGTTATAATATGGTGTAATTTCATTTGCTATTGTATTTATCTTTTTACCACAATTTTTTGGTTCTTTCCATTCTCCTTTTTTTCTATCATAATAAGTAAACCACAAATCACTACCACCTCTGCCATCAGCTCTGTCTGAAACGAAATATAGCACATCGGTATGTAATCTTGAAACCCCAGTAGTTGGCATACTATTGCTTGTCATTGGAGTATTTACAATTTCTGGTAGAGCAACAGGCTCTTGCCATTCGTTATTTTCAAGAGTGGAAACGAATATTTTACAAATAATATTTTTGTTGTAATCTTTTTCACAACGAGAAAAATAAAACCTGTTTTTATCATAGGAAAATGCTCCATTACCAGTATTTACATTTTTTCCATTTATTAAAGGATCAAATTCTCCAAGGTTTTTCCAAGCATCTCCATTGCGCTGTGCTAGATAAAATTTTCTTACCGGTAATTCGTCAGTTTCTGGATCGTAGTATTTTATTTCAGATTCAGGTAATGAGGCGAAAATTAATTTATCTTTTTCATAAGGAATTGGTGAAAAGTCAATGTGTGGTTTATTAATTGATGTGTCAAGTAATGTTATTACAACATTTAAAGAACTGTCTTTGAGTATTTTTGCTGAACTTATTCCCTCTATGTGAGTTTTTGCCAATTTAGCCTCTTCTTTATATTTGCCACTTTTTTTAGCTTCGGAAACAAATTGATTGAAAAAATGTTTGGCATCTTCATATTCACCTAAGCTATGCATACAACTTGCATAATTAAACAAATCCATTAGATTTTTCTCGGGATCATTTTTATAGGTATTGTATAAATAAACTTTAGCTTCTTTGTAGTTTTTTTCCCTGAAATATAATCTTCCGAGAGAACTCTGAACCTTTGGATTCCCTGGACGCATTTCATCATATATTTTGTAATAGTCAATAGCCGTAAAGATATCACCTGATTTTTCTGCAATCTTTGCTTGTTTTAGCAGTTGACCAGGAGACATTTTTATAGAATTGTCATTTTGAGCGTAACATAAGCCTGAAATCAAAATAAAGGCAGGTATAATCCATAGTTTTTTTATCATCTCTTTATACTTTTTTTAACCTGTTTATTTTTGTCATTATCTCAACTATTAGATATAGATTTAATATCTGTCACAAGGTAAAGTTATTGTATTAAGTGTTTTACTGATATTCTTATAAATCAAAGAAATTTCCAAAGCACCTTTGTTGTTTGTAGCAGCTTGTAGGGCAGATATATTAACATCATAACTAACTCCGATATCAAATCCATAGAAACTTAAGCCAGCTGTGAAAATTGCGGCATCTATATTGTTTAAAGAGTATCTTGCGTGAACACCTGTAAAAATCTTGTCAAATAAGCCGGGTTCTGCAAACACATAATAAAACAAAGTTCCAAAAACCCAATCACTGGCACGTTTATGATACATCGTTAAAAACGAAGGATTCAAATATAATTTATTCTTTAAAGGGAAGTAAACGCCACCATTAAAGACAATTCTCATAGGCAATCTTTGGTCTTGGCGTAAGAAAGACTCAACTGGCGTATTAATGTGAAACAGAGCAGCGCCAAAATATGTTTTACTTTTATTAACACTAGCAGAGTAATTCATGCCAGCATTTATATCAGTGTAGTTAATATTCTCATCCCACGAATCAGTATTATTAGGTAAATTGGGGTCATAGAAACCTGTAATAGTATTAAATTGACTTGGTAAAGACAAGCCATTCATTGAAAAACTTTTGAGTACATAACCAGCCTGCACACCTATTCCAAATGTATGAATATTGTCGACGGTAAAAATATAATTGCAGGAAACGAATATTTTGTTAACATTTAAATTACTTGCCCCAGAATTATCATTAACGAAAAAAGCACCCATTCCAAATTTTGAAGTCTGATTTACCTTAAATGGTTTGTCAAGTCCTGCCGAAATCGTCTGATATGGAATTCCTATTGCAGACCATTGTGTTCGGTAATTGTTCGTAAAACGCCAATTACCATTAAAGAAACCTGTTTCTGCTGGATTCAAATGTAAAGGAGATGCATAGAACTGACTAAAGTGTATGTCCTGTGCTAGAATAGTTCTGGGGGTTATTGCCCAAAATATTGCTACAATCGATAAAAAAAATATAAACTTTTTCAATGCTCAGTTTTTTTATTTCGTTCAAATATAGTATTTTTGTTTGTAAAGAAACAAATTTTACTTTAAAAAAAGCACTGGAGTATGAAAATTTTTTCAAAACTTTTATTTGGACTAAGTTTAATTATTTCGGGGTACGGATTATTTGGTCAACCGGTTGTTAGCTTTAATGCATCGGAAACCGAAGCTTGTGCACCTGTCAATATAACATTTACAAATACATCTTCAGGCTGTACGGGGGCAGCGACATACTATTGGCAGGCAGGAACAGGAGATATTTCCATTAATGAAAATCCTGTTTTCAACTATCCTTCAGGTGGTATTTATACTGTAACTTTGACTGTTACCTGTGATTCATATGAAGTGTCTGAAACTATGGAAATTACAATTTTTAATTCTCCTGAGGCAGATTTTGATGATACTCAAATGATGGGATGTATTCCTTATAATGCGGTTTTTACTGATTTGTCAACACCAGGAGATGCTCCAATTGACACTTGGCAATGGTATTTTGGGGATGGTACCACAGGTAATACACAAAACCCATCTCATTTATATGGTTCAACAGGAACATTTAATGTAAGTCTTATTGTTACT
>JAQVEY010000264.1 GCA_028697515.1 Bacteroidales bacterium
CATTGCAATTTGCTTGCGATCTTCGTAAACACCCTGGCTTTGACTAAATACCTCCACCCCTCCTTTTCCGTCCGGACGTGCTACTGTCGCTTCTTTTTCTAGAAAAGCATGCTCAATTCGTTGTGTTTCGTAATGGTCTTTTGATGTGTATTTCGATTTTTTTAATGTCTCTTCCGCATTTCCTAGTGAGAACTGTGTAGTATCAAAGTGATTTGGTCTATCAGGATGTACCCTTACGCCGTCTATTGCTTTATAAACATCTGTTACTGGTTCATAAACCTCATAATTTATTTTAATTAATTTCACGGCCTTACGTGCAATTTCGTCTGATTCTGCAACAACTCCAGCAATAACATCACCAATAAAGTGAGTGGTTACTCCTTCCTCTATCATAAGGTGCCAGTCCTGAGAAATCAAACCTACTTTTTTTGCACCCGGGATGTCTTTTGCAGTAAATATGCGATTAACACCTTCTAGTTTTTCTGCTTCGGATGTGTCAATTTTTAGAACTTTGGCTTTTGGGTAATCGCTGAATTTTAAAGCTCCGTATAACATTCCATCGAGAAAAATATCATCAACAAAATTTCTTTGTCCTAAAGCTGTATCATAAGCTTCGTACTTTGGGTGCGAAACGCCTATTTTCCCTGATGTCTTTGTAATTTCAAGAGTTTTGTTTTCGCAGATACATTCTCCGGCATATTTTATAGCCTCTTCAATTTTTTTGTAACCAGTACATCTGCAAATATGTGGTTTTATGGCTTTCTGAATTTCTTCAATTGTTGGATTTGGGTTCTCTTGTAACAGAACTTTTGTCCGTACAATAAATCCTGGTGTGCAAAAACCGCACTGAACGGCACCTTTATTTACAAATGCTTTTGCAATTACATCTTTAACGTATTCTGGAAAGCCTTCGGTTGTGAATATTTCAGCAGCTTCTAAGGTTTTCATTTTCTGAACACAGGCAAGTTTGGCTTTACCATTTATTTCTACAGTGCAAGCACCACAAACCGCCTGACCAGAACAACCGTCTTTTGCAGATGTAATATGTTTTTCCAGACGTAAATATGTCAATAAAGTCTTTTCTGGATCTCCTGAATAAGTGCAGGGTTCATGGTTTAATCTAAAGTTTATCATTTTAATAATACTATATTTTTAAAGTTCTGTCTTACTGCAATCGTGCGGCAGCACTCGGATCTCCGATATAAATTTGCTACTCTCCGTTTAATGTGAATTTTATCATCGTCAATTATCTTGATATTTTTTCACAATATACAAATTTTATTTTTTATGAAAAAACTTTTTCAGATTTTCCAAGCCAGGTTTAATAGCTTCGGGGATGTTCAATAAACTATTTACGGATTTTAGATCTTTAAGTCCGCTACCGGTAAGTAAAACCACATTACTTGATTTGTTTTCTAATTTATTATTCGATTTATGAGACAGAAATCCGGCAAAAGCTGCCGCAGCAGCAGGTTCGGCAAAGATTCCTGTATTCCTTGATAATATTTTAGAAGCAGAAATAATTTCATTATCCGAAACAGTAATATATTCTCCATTATATTTTTTTATAAACTGCTTCGCCATGTAGAAATTTCTTGGAATATCAACAGAAATCGAATCAGCAATTGTTGAGCTGGCTTTAGTTTCGAATATATTTTTACCCAAATTGCGAACAATATTGTCACTGCCTTCTGATTGAACCATTACAATTTTTGGCATTTTATCAATAAAACCAAGCTCCAGCAAATCTTCGAAGCCTTTGTAAACACCTGAAATTATAACGCCATCACCAACCGGAACAAATATTCTGTCAGGAGTTTTTTCGCCGAGCTGATCAAATATTTCAAAAGAAACTGTTTTTTTCCCTTCGATAGTAAATGGATTGTAAGCAGTATTACGATTATACCAGCCAAACTCCTTTGTAGCTTTAATACTCAAATCGAAAGCATCATCATAAGTACCTTTAACAGGAACAATTGTAGCACCGTACATGATAATCTGTGTGAGTTTTGCAATTGGAGCAGCTTCGGGAACCATAATAATGGCTTTTTGTCCTTGTGCAGCACATAAACCTGCCAGCGATGATCCCGCATTACCAGTTGATGCTGCTACAATTATTTCATAGCTTTTTTCTTTTGCATAGGCAGAGACAACAGCCGATGCTCTGTCTTTAAATGAGAATGTGGGATTTTGAGAATCGTCTTTTAAATATAAATCAAATGCTAATTCCTGCTGGTCTAATTTATTGAATTTGTATAAAGGAGTATTGCCAACTTTAAGTACAGGTAAACTATCTAAGTTTTCAATCGGAAGCAAATCAATAAAACAAGTATTTTTTAAGCCCTGAAAGTTTCTAATTTTCAATTTTATTTCCGCATAATTATAAACAGTCTTGAGTACTCCTTTTGGTGGCTGATTATCAGTATTTAATTTACTGCAATCGGGACAAAGATACATTTGATGTGAACCATTGTATTCATTGTTACAATTTGTACAACGGTATTTGTATTTTGGGTTTGAATTATTCATCATCATTTAGTTTTTGAATCATAAATTTAGCATCAAACTCAATCTTCGAACAAGCGAACCATTTATTCCCAAGGTCTTTAAGAGATGCTCCAATGTGATAAATATTTGAATCATCAATGATTATAAATCTATCATGAGATTTTGAATATGTTTTAATTTTAATTTCTTGATATTGTTTATTGTGTTTTTGTAAATCAAGGTTTAATTGTTTAGTAATAGTTCTTGTGAATACCGTAGCAGTAACATTTTTTTCGCGTTTATCAAGCATTGTTAAAACGCTTTCATCTATATAATTATCAATAAGAATAATGGACTTTTTCGCAGATTTAATGACTTCGGCAATAAAAATATATGAATCAAAAAACTGACCATCGAAAAAAATCTTTTGGCTTTGTTCAACACTTTTATCCTCCATTGCATTTAAAATGTCTTCTATTTTCAAATCAGCAATAATTTGTTTTCGCTCTAGATTTTCAAGTCGTTGAAGAATTGCTATATTATTATAAAGGATTTTACGCATTTGTACAAAGGCTCTCATAATACTAATGTTCACTTTTGCTGCGATTTCATTTTTAATAACTCCTGATAAAGAGGCTATTCCTTGTTCTGTAAATACATAAGGTAATTTTCGTTTCCCACCCCAACTTGATATCGCATTTTGCGATATCAAGTTTTCCCATTCAGCTAACGAAAGTTGAAACATGAAATCTTCGGGAAACCTTTCAATATTTCTCTTAACCTGTTCATTCAACCTACTGGTTGTAATGCCATATAATTCGGCTAAGTCACTATCTATCATAACTTGTACACCGCGAAATGTAAAAATTTTATTCTGAATGTTTTGATTTGGCAATATGTTTAAAGCCCTCGGCATAGAATCTATTTATTTCAATAATCCTGTTCTATCATTAAACTCATTAATCAATTCATCCCAGCGACCAGTTTGATTAAAAATATGATCCCATATCTCACGGTCGTACCACATCTGATTTAAATCTTCAAGTTCTTTTGCTTGTTGTTCAATCCATGTGTAATATTTTAAATTATGAATTGCTCTGCGGTCAGTATAAGTTAATTCTTTCAGATTGTCGGTTCTTTCACCCAACAGACACTTTTCGAAATCTTTAGCAGCCTGCAAATTATTGTAATGACCTTTTTCAGCATTTTGCTCTGCGATGCGAGATTTATACAAATCAGCAGAATCCGTTGCGACGGTAACGATTACATCATCACTTGTCATTTCGTAATATTTTGCTGTTTTAATAGCAGATAGCAAATTACCAATACTAGAAATACCTAAAAGATGAAGCTCGTTAATTATTTCCTCAGGAATTCCGTTCGATTTCAGATAATCAATGCCTTCTTTTTCGTTAAATAAGCGAAGAATTCTCATGCAATCTTCATCATCAATTGCAGTAACCATATCGGTATTCTTAACATTATGTATCCATGGAACGTGTTTATCTCCAATACCTTCGATACGGTGTCCGCCAAATCCATTCATCAATAGTGTGGGGCATTGTAAAGCTTCGGAAGCAACAACTTTTATTTGAGGGTGTATTGTTCTAAGATAATCGCCTGCAGCAATTGTTCCTGCCGATCCTGTTGCTGAAATATAAGCTGACAGTTTTGTTTTTTCTGTTTTTATCTCATGGTAAACCTCTTCTATAGCTTTACCCGTTGTATTATAGTGCCAAACAGCGTTTCCAAATTCATCAAACTGGTTAAAAATAACGCATTCAGGTCTTGTTTTGCGAATTTCCCAACATTTGTCGTAAATTTCTTTAACATTTGATTCGCAACCAGGAGTAGCAATTACTTCAGAACCAATCTCATCACGAAGCCAATCAAATCTCTCTTTGC
>JAQVEY010000265.1 GCA_028697515.1 Bacteroidales bacterium
ACTGAAAATTATATGTTGTTAATACTTCGGGCATGGTGTAAAGATAATGAAATTTTGGTTATTGCGGGATGTGTAGATTTTTTACATAAGGTAGATTGTTGAGGTAGTGGGGATTATGGATTGATAAAACTAAAATTTGCCAGTGTAAATACTGGTATAGAAAATACAACATCTCGTTTTATTATAAATATAACTGTCCACCCCGTGAATAATTCTCGGATATCTAAATTTAATATGTACTATAGAATCACCTTCATAGACTAGTTCTTTTTCATTTACATATTGATGAAATTCCTTCTTCTGAGTTTTATTATATATCATGTCAACATAAGTAATAATACTATCAATTGACGAAATCGCACAAATATCATTCGGGATTTGATAAGTAAAACTTTTCAGAAGCTTATGATATTTGTTGCTTTTTACTAATTTTTCCGTATTTTTTGTTCGCTTCATGTTCCCTGAACTTTCAATTATATACGTTTTGTAACGACAACAGCCAAAGAAAAAAACAGTTGACAATATTAAAACAAAATAGATATATCTTTTACCTGCCATACCAAAAAATATTATGGAAATATAAACTAAAATCATGTGAACTTCCAACACAATTATTAACTGGGAAAGTCACCACCTCGTAAAACATTATTCTCCGAAAGTATTTCCTTTTATTAGCTAACAAGATCATTATATTTAACGACTTTTTCATTGATTTTATATTACAAATTTACGGTTTTTTATTCATGTTGTGATTTGTTAGTGTTTTTTTTAACAAGATAAGAGGTTGTTGTATTCTTAGATTTTTGCTTAATACTTATCTTGCATAATGTAAGATTTGTACAAAAATGCATTTTTTTTAATGTGATAAATAAGACTAAAGGATTTTGGAAAAGTATGTGTAGCATTGTTAAAATGAAAAAGAACTATTGAATCATTTAGCTTTTGTATTTCAATGTCATCAACAAATTTATGATTTCGTTTTGGTTGATTATGATTATAAATCTTAGTTACAAAAGGAATCAATTGTTCAAAATCATCATTTTTATGTATTACACTATCAATTTTATAAATATTATAAGTAGTTACCCTTACTAAACTACTCATTTCATAAAATATGGGAGTGCTGATGTCTGTTTTCATTTTACAAATATTATATTCAGGAGCATTTCCAATAGTATAATACTTCTCTGGACAGCATCCCATAAAAAATGAGAAAAACAATATACACAAAACAAAATAGCGTTTACCAATCATATCAAAAATGAATATGTAAATATAAATTAAACCCGTGTGGAATACCATTTGTAATACCTGCTTGATTTGCCCAATTACCGTAATTACTAACAGTAGCTTTATCTGAAATGAAATAGCCACGATTGTTAAAATAACCAAATTTAGTCAAGCTACCTTGAAGCCCTGCTACTGTTGTTCTATTTATAGTGTAACAATCTTTATATCCATATACCCGAAAATCATCCTGTAACAACTGAGTTAACGTAAAAATGTTTTGAAAATTATATGTTGTTAATACTTCGGGCATGGTGTAAAGATAATGAAATTTTGTTTTGGATGACGTTTGTAAAAGAGATTTTTTTAGAACACAATATGCGTCTTGGAAAAGCAGAGTTAAGCTTAACCAAAAGACGTAGTCTTGCGGAAGCGGGGATTTGTAAAGATTTTAATATCTAAATCTGACAGCATTTGACATAAAAAATTCATTTCCAAATTGTTTTCGAAACTCCTTATAATGAATTGTGGGCAAATAATAGTTGAAATAATACTCCTCACCTAATTCCATTTCAAATTCCAATAGTCTGACTTCAACAAACACCGTTTCAACGGATTCTCCAGATCGTAATCTAGGTCTTCTATTAAAAAGACTTCGTTTAAAACTGAAAGTAAAGGCTCCGTGAACACTTACAGTAGTAATTTCCCATTTAATACTATTTCCAAGAGTATCTTCAATATGGGGAAATAAATCAAAAGTATGGGGCAAAACAATAGTCTTTTTGGAATTATTTTTCAAACTCACTGTTCCAAAAACATACTTATCTTTATCGCTTACAGGCGGGAATACTCCAAATGGACGGTAATAATTCACAGAATCTATTTCAATTTCAATTATAATGGGTTGAGAAAACATTTTCAATCCTATAGATAATAATAATAATACTGATAATCGTTTCATACTAAAATCCCAGCTATGTTACTTATTTTAAAGTTATTTCAATAATTTGGTCTTTATCTGCAGATGTTGTCGAAATGCATATTGAAAGTGTTTCATTATAATAAGAGTAAATATCAAATTTTGGCATACTTAAAATTGAATCTGGTGCATCTAAGAGTTCTAAAACTTCGTTTTTTGTAGAACCAATCTTTAGTCCGTTTACTAATGTACAGTTTGAAGGAAAAGTAATAGTAATCCATGCTACTTGTAAATTTTTACGAGATTTTCCAATAAGCCAAAATCTTAAACCTATATCATTGTATTTTAACTCCCAACTTTTATCAGACTCCCATCCTTTTAGTTTTTTTAATTTAGTTTTTCCGTATTTTGCAATAATGTCATAATCTGAAGAACAATCTAGAATAATATTCCCTATTCCTTTGTTTGGGACAAGAATACATGTATCTGATTGTGATTTTAAAGTTATTGCAATTATAATAAACATCAATAATGTATATAATTTCATGAGCTAAATTTTTAAAACATTTATTATCAATTCTCTAATCATTAGTTTTTTGTATTTCAAAATTCTTTGCCTACTGTTCGGCGAAGTTTCCGAACTTCGTCTTTCAAATTCAAATAAATTTAACATTCAATATGTTTTTACAATTCTGTCTAAAATAATTACATCAATCGAACTATCTAACTCAGCATAGTTTCTTGCACTTGAAAATAAATAATGTTCCGGATATTGAACTATTCCTGCTCTAACAGGATTATTATGTATATATTCTAATTTTTTCCATGTAAATTTTGGTGTATAAAGATGTATTGCATGATTTTCGTGTGTCCAAAATTGATACTTCTCATTTCGACTGTGCTGTATAGCTTTATTTTGAAATACTTTCAACATCCAATCTTTCCTGCTTTCCTGAGTATTTTCTTGTATTTCTTTTAATATTTTATTTGATGTAAACCTTTTAAAATCTCTTAAAGTATCACTTAAACAACCATCAACACTATTCGCTATCAAATGAATATGATTTGTCATTATTACATATCCAAAAATCTGCAATCCTTTATTTTTTTGACAGAATTTTAAGCTGTCTATAATAATTTCCTTGTAAATGATTCTTGTAAATATATCAACCCATTCAACAACCTGTAATGTTAAATAGTGTAATTCCGATTGTTCTTTTATCTGATAACCTGTCGTCATTTTGTAAAGATACAATTTTTACTTTTATGTAGTAAAAGATTAAAATTATTTTTTGGTTTACTGTATGGGTTACGACGAGGCTCGGATGCTTCGCCGAGCAGAGTTACGAAGAAGCTCGGATGCTTCGCCGAGCGGGGGGTACAGACATATTAGTCCTAACGGACTATGAAACAACTCGTTATTTCGCAATTTTATTTTTCTCTAAAATAATTTCCAACTATTTGAAAAATAAATTACTTTTGTTCTATACAAACTAAAAAAATAAATATTATGAAAACGAGAACAATTGTACTTTCTTTACTTGCAATTTTTGCAATTAGTTTTTCAGGTTGTAACTACACCATGAAGTCTATGAAAACCCCTAACAATTATGTTGAATTCCAGAAAGATGATTTTACTTTTTCTGAGCAACTTACTGGCGAAGGAACTCAAACAAGAATTTTAGGAATTGACTGGGCTCATTTATTTAAAAGTGAAACTGCATCAATAGTTGAAGCAAATGCATTTAATATCCCTGTTATCGGTAATTTACCTATGGGTGGTTCACAGGCATTTGCAATTAACGATTTAATGCAAAAAAATTCGGGTTATGATGTTGTGTTTTATCCACAATATGAAACTCAAATGACTGGTATTCCTATGTTGTATCAAAAAACACGCACAGTTGTAAAAGCAAGACTGGCAAAAATAAAATAAGCAAATAGGTTTTTATTATTAAATATAAGCTGTCTGTAAATTTATGGACAGCTTTTT
Source organism: Bacteroidales bacterium (assembly GCA_028697515.1). Classification (GTDB taxonomy): domain Bacteria; phylum Bacteroidota; class Bacteroidia; order Bacteroidales; family ML635J-15; genus Bact-19. Next base: position 4,140 of record JAQVEY010000265.1, read on the forward strand.
TTATATTTCTACAAACCACAAGACGCAGTCTTGCGTGAGCGACGACGCAGTCTTGAGGGAGTGACGACGCAGTCTTGCGGTAGCGACTGCGGTGAGTTTTTTTATTTTTCACTATTCAGTTTCATGTCTTTTTGTATCTTCGCAAAAAATTTATTTGATGAAGAAATTTAAAAGATATAATGTTACCACTGCACTGCCTTATGCAAACGGCCCTGTTCATATAGGTCATCTTGCAGGGGTATATGTTCCTGC